>JAFZUN010000182.1 GCA_017618315.1 Spirochaetales bacterium | reverse complement strand
TGGGCCTGTCTCCTGTAAGGATAATCTGCTTGTTCTGCTTGTCCATATCACACCTCTTGATTCATTGAGACATGTTAGCCCTTTATTCGCATAAGGTCTCGTTGTAGTTAACTGCTCTAGCTGCCCTAGTTGCTCTAGTTGCCCTAGTTGCCCTAGTTGTCACAGCTGCCTCAGAAAGCATAGCTGCACTATGGCAACTCATTCCCCGCAGCCCTGTAAAGCTCGTACCACTGCTCACGGGATAAATACACTTGTGCAGCCTTTGCCGCAGAGACGATATGCAGGGGATTCATTGTCCCGGTTATCACCTGCATCCTTGCAGGATATCTGAGAAGCCATGCATAAGCGATAGCATCAGGGCCTACTCCGTACTCTCCTGCCAGCATGTCAAGAACAATGTTGAGCTTCTCATAAGACGGATCCCCCAGGAAGACACCCTCAAAGAAACCCTTCTGAAGCGGAGACCATGTCTGCACTATGATTGAGTGAAGACGGCAGTACTCCAGCGTTCCGGATGAGCGTACCACAGCACCGTCGAACATGGTGTTGACGTTGAGCCCTTCGTCAATCATCGGGGTATGGGCAATGCTCATCTGCATCTGGTCAACGCAGATGGGAAATGAGAGACCACTCTGAAGAAGCTCCATCTGATGGCGGTTGAAATTCGAGACACCGAAGGCTTTCACCTTCCCGCTCTCATGAAGAGTGCAGAAAGCCTCACCCACCTCTTCAGGCTCCATCAGGGCATCTGGCCTGTGAAGCAGAAGGCTATCAAGATGATCCGTCCCCAGCCTTGAGAGAATGCCGTCCACGGAAGCCAGGATATAATCCTTTGAGAAGTCATACATCCCATCACGGATGGAGCATTTAGACTGAATGAATATCTTATCACGCAAGGATTTGTCTCGTGCCAACGCGGCACCGAACAGTCTCTCGCATTCCCCGTCCCCGTAGATGTCAGCATGGTCAAAGAAGTTGATTCCGCAGTCAAGGGCGGCTTTTATGACATCATCCACCTGATTTAGAGAGAGACCCTCCATCCTCATGCAACCTATGCCAAGCACCGAGACCTTACGGCCTGTTTTTCCGAACTCAATGTAACGCATCAGCTCTCCTTGAACTTGTCCCACTGCTCCTTCACATCGACCTCAGGTCCAAGATGTGAGTGACTCAGAATAGAATAAGTGCCCGGAAGCCCGTCTTCAGAGGCTCCTATGAGGAACTCCCTTGCCAGGATCTTGCTCGGAAGTGGAATCTTTGAAATCAGCGGCATGGCCACATCAAGCTTGTCATCCTCATCCATGAAGAGCGTGCAGTGATAGATGAAAACGGAGTCCAGCTCATTCGGTTTGACTCCGAAAAAGGTCTCTATCATGTCATCGAGGTGTTTGTGTATCTCCTGCAGTCTCTGGTTCTCCTTGAACCTGATCCAGATCACCCTGTTCTCATGCTCGTAGCCTTCAACATCCAGGGAGAAAGGTCCTATGGTGGAGAAATACTCCTTGAGCATGGCCATGCATTCATTCTGCCTTTCCTTTTCAATCTGGAACGATATCTTGAGCGAGACATGCAGCGGCAGGAATTTCAGCGGGCATTTGACGCCCGTCTCCTCCGATATCCTGATGGATTGGTCCCTGACCTCCTCAAGGTTGTCCTCAATGTAAAGTGCAGTCCAGAAATACACTCTCACCTCCTGTTAAGTGCTTTCACGGCCTCAAATTCAGACCGCGAGACATGGCAGTAGCCTGACGGGTTCTTCACAAGATAATCCTGATGGTAATCCTCTGCCTGGTAAAAGCTCACAAGAGGAGCCAGCTCGGTGAAGAAATGCTCATGTCTGGATCTCTCGGCAGCAAAGAAAGACTCAAGCTCTGCCAAAAGAGCCTTGTCGGAATCCGAAGGATAATACACCCCGGTCCTGTACTGGTCTCCAATGTCATGGCCCTGGCCGTCATCACGTTCAGGGTCAATCAGTATGAAGAACGCCTTGAGAAGCACGGACAAGGGGACCACAGAGCTGTCAAATGTGACCTCCACAGTCTCCCTGTATCCAGTATCTCCTTTCTTGACCTGAGAATATGTCGGATCAGATGTATGTCCGTTCGCATAGCCGACTCTGGTGTCCGTGACACCGTCAAGCATCCTTAAGGCATGCTCGATTCCCCAGAAACATCCGCCTGCGAAATACAGAACCATCATTTCTTGTTGATGTACCCCAGCTTGCAGAGCATCTCGGCAGCCTCTACTCCGCCGCCTGCGGCTCCACGCAGAGTGTTGTGTGAGAGACCGACGAACTTCCAGTCGTAGATCGAGTCCTCTCTGAGACGCCCGATGGAGATTCCCATACCCTTCTCATAGTTGACGTCAAGAGCAACCTGCGGCCTGTTGTCATCCTCAAGGTACTGGATGAAGTTCTTTGGAGCGGACGGAAGATCATACTCCTGCGGAAGTCCCTTGAATGCGCGAAGCTTCTCAACCAGCTGCTCCTTTGTGGCCTTCTTGCGGAACTTGACAAATACAGTGGCGGTATGGCCGTTCAGAACCGGCACACGGATGCACTGGCTGGTGATCCTAATGCCATCAAAAGCCACAATCTCTGAGCCCTCGATGTGTCCGAGCACCTTAAGCGGCTCCTTCTCCGACTTCTCCTCCTCGCCTCCGATATACGGAATGATGTTGCCGATCATCTCCGGCCAGGTCTCGAAGTTCTTTCCGGCACCTGAGATCGCCTGATAAGTTGAGATCACAGCCTCATAAGGCTCAAACTCCCTCCATGCTGCGAAAGCAGGGGTATATGACTGGATTGAGCAGTTGGGCTTGACGGCGATGAATCCGCGCTTTGTTCCGAGCCTCTTCTTCTGCTCGTCAATGATCTTGTAGTGGTCCGCATTGATCTCGGGGATTACCATCGGGACATCCGGGGTCCATCTGTGAGCGGAGTTGTTTGACACTACAGGAACCTCAGCCCTGGCGTACTCCTCCTCAATGGCCTTGATCTCCTCTTTCTTCATGTCAACAGCGGAGAACACAAAGTCAACCTTAGCAACCACATCCTTGACGCAGGACACATCCATGACAATCATCTTGCGAACACAATCCGGCATGCTCTCCTCGAGCTTCCACTTGTCCCCTACCGCATCCTCATAGGTCTTACCGGCTGACCTTGGACTTGCAGCAAGAACTGCAATGTTGAACCATGGATGGTTTGCAAGAAGCGTCACGAAACGCTGCCCGACCATTCCCGTTGCACCTAGGATTCCCACATTGTATTTTTCCATATTCAGCCTCCTGACCTATGAATATATAGAGTTACTATGCACAATAACACCAATGCCGTGCTTATGTGAAGTATTAAGAGTAATAAAAACGATTCGAGCCAAGGTGCTATCTGCACGGCCCAAGCGAAGTGACGCTGAGATTGGCTCGAAGCATCTTCCTCATTTGATTGTCAGGTCTCCGCTGGTGGTGGTTATATCCATCCTGCAGGCTCCATTGCCATAGACCATCTTGCCGCCCTGCATCATATATCCGTCAGCCTTAAGCGACCCGCTGGTATGGTCGTACTCTATAGTTGCTCCGCCCTCAGGCAGTCTTGATAGAGTCACATCGCCGCTTGTACAACCGATTTTGAGTTTTTTACACTTCTCAAGACCTAATGTGATGGTGCCGCTTGTGCATCCGATATCAAGACTGTCACATGAGACCGATGTAACAGAAAGAGAACCGCTTGTTGCACCGAAATCCGCATCAGAGGCCACCAGTGTGCCAATTGCGGTATTTCCGGAGGTCGAACCGAACTTCACGTCCTCGGCGTAGAGGGCATCGATATTCGTGTTTCCTGATGTGGAGCCAGCCTCAAAGTCTGCACATCTGAGGCTCTTTATCTTCCAGTCACCAGATGTGGAGCCAATACTTGTTTTTCCCGCATCCACGTCGGTAAGGAAAGTCACATCACCGCTGGTCATGCCGATCTCAAGCTCAACTCCGAACGGAATGTCCAGATCAAGCGTCTTTTGAGGGATGCTTCCTTTGTATCCGCTCTTACAGAACTTGATTCTGAGGGTGTCTCCGTCAAGGTACCAGTGCATTGCCTGGGCTTCAGATATATTGTTGCCTGTCTCGCTGACATCCATGACCTTTGAATCAGACTGCCTGACATTCACATTTCCTGACACATAGTCCAAGGAGATTTTCTTCACATCCGTTGCGCGGTATGAGAAACTTCCGCTTGTGTATTTGCCCGCATCAGCATAATTGTCGTATGTGACAAGATTATTTCCAAATGACACTGTTTTGCGCAGAAAACAGCTGGTGACCGCAAAACAGATTAACAAGGCAAGAATGAAAATGACAATTCTCTTCATGACAGAAACCCCTGGGTATAATAATGAGTCAATAATTTATAAAACTTTCAGGTCTTTCATTCAAGCGACGGCGCTCATTTGCCCGCGCACTTCTCGCATAGTCCGTAAATAATGGAGTTCTTGCACTGGATCCTGAAGCCATGATCCATCAGCACGTGATTTGAGAACTCATCCATGAAATGGCAGTCCAGATGGATGATGGCCCCGCATCTGGTGCACTGCAGGTGAAGATGATCCGTACAGTGATGTTCCTTCTCCACATACTGGTACACCGCCCTAAGCCCGTCCTGGGCCACATATTTCATCACCTGCCCCTCAGAGGCCAGCTTCTCCAGATAGCGGTAAATGGTGGTTATGTTCACGTCATTGCCCTGCGCCTGGAGGGCATCGTGGATCTCATTCACGTTCACAGCCCGCATGCTGTTCTCAACCAGGAACTCCAGGATCCTGTTTCTTCCCGCAGTATTGTAATTCGCTCCCATATCCACCTCACAGGACCAGGCCTGACAACTCGGCAGCCACACCCCACACAAGGGCGATGCCGTAGAGAGTGCAGACAATGCCTATGTTCTCCCTCACGTTCCTGTTTGTCCTGATCAGGACCATGGTGCCCACTCCCGCATTCACCAGAAGTCCCGTAAGCATTGGACCCGTTCCTATAATGCCTCCGAGATACAACTCAGTAATGACCACAGACGAGGCGCAGTTAGGAATTAGTCCCACAAGACCTGCAATCAGCTCACCCACGACAGGGACAGAGCTGAAAGCCTGTGCAAGCCTTTCCTCCCCCACAACGGCTATAATCATGTTCAGGATGAATGAGAAGACAAAGATGTAGATGAAGATCTCAAGTGTCCGTCGCAGAGCGCAGATGAACATGTTACTCCTGTGCTCGAACCCTGCAAATGCATCCTCTGCTTCCTTACGTGCTTCCTCGTCTATCTTACGTCTGGAGCGCAGGACAAGATCAACCGCATAGCCGCTGACAACGGCAATGGCTATCTTAAGGCCCACAATCCTCACAATTCTCACAAAAGGCACTGCCTCGGATATCAGAATGGGGAGCATCTCATCGGATGAGGAGAGAAAAACCGCAAGAAGCGTTCCCAAAGTTATGATTCTTCCCGAATACAGGCTGGCGCTTGCCGCGGCAAGCCCGCACTGTGGCACAGCTCCAACAAACGATCCGGCAAGAGGTCCCACCTTTGCGGATTTCCCGAGCAGCCTGGGGAACCTTTTTCCCGCCTTGTGCTCAAGAACCTCCATAAGAAGATATATGATGTATAGAAACGGCAACATCTTGGCGCTGTCAATCAGAGCATCAAGAAGGCTGTCAAGAATCATATCCCACATTGACAAAAGACCCCGTCGGTAAAAATGCAAATCGTTTGCAAATGCAAACCGTTTGCAAATCTACCGCAAAAACCCTTTTCTTGTCAATTCGTTCCAGTTCAAAAAGGTTTGGAGACAGAAAAACTCAGTCAGTCAGGTCCAGATCAGGTGTCACAACGACCTTGAAGCCAGGATATGCCTTCATGACCTCTGCCGTTATCTCCTTCAGGCCTTCATCAACGTTCTTGTCAAAGCTGAACACAACATCAAAGCGCATTGTCTTCAGCACCGGATCAGTATGGAACCCGTGGATCTGAAGCGCCCAGTCATGGGTCATGACCATCTCCTGGACATCGTTGCGGATGTGCGCGGCCTCGTTGTCCTTTGTGTTATGTGAGTACACCCCTACTCCGGTGAGAACCACTCCGGTGCAGTGATAGACCTTCTCCTGAATCCTGCGGGTGATGACATCGACCTCATCCACGGTAAGAGTATCAGCTAGCTCAATGTGGATTGACGCATAGTTCTTGTCCGGCCCGTAGTTGTTCACGAACAGGTCGTAGGCGCCGTAGACCTCTGGCTCCTGGCAGATGATCTCCTTGATTCTCTTGGACAGAACCGCATCCGCCCTCTTTCCCAGGATGTCATCCAGGGTCTCACGCAAAAGCTCAATACCGCTCTTGATGATGAAACCTGAGATCAGGACACCGACATAGGCCTCAAGTGAGATCCCGAAGATCATGAAAATCAGGGCTGAGACAAATACAGAGAAAGAGAGGATGGCGTCAAAGGAGGCATCGGTTCCGGATGCAATCAAAGCGGTGGAGTTGACCTTCTTTCCCTGCTTCTTGAAGTAAGCACCCAGAAGGATCTTGACCACAACCGCGGCTCCGATGATCACCAGGGACACGACGGAGTACTCCGGGGTCTGGGGATTGATAATCTTCTTCACGGACTCAATGGCAGCCTGGGCACCTGCATAAAGCACGATGAACGATATGATGAGCGCGCTCATGTACTCCACCCTTCCGTGTCCCAGAGGATGGTTGCGGTCTGGTTTCTTCGCGGAAATCTTGGCACCGACAATGGTTATCAATGACGACAATGCGTCGGAGAGATTGTTCACCGCATCAAGGATGACCGCAATCGAATTTGAGAGAACGCCCACTATGGCCTTGAACCCTGCAAGGAAAACGTTGGCCACAATACCTGTTATACTTGTCCTGACAATGATCTTGTCACGGCTTACTTCATTCTGTTTCATAACAGATAATATATGCTAACTTGCTATCAAAGGAAAGCCAAATTGTCCTCAGAATTGCCTATTGTACTGTTTTGCAGTATCATTTAGCAGATTACCAGTCATCGAGGGGGAAATCACGATGCTTAATATTTCACATCTCACCAAGAAATACGGTGAGAAAACCGCAGTAGACGATCTGAGTCTTGAAATCAACAGCGGAGAGATCTACGGGTTCATCGGCCATAACGGAGCAGGAAAGACTACAACCATCAAAGCTGTGGTGGGAATACTCGGATTCGATAACGGTGAAATCACCATTGATGGCCAATCGATTAAGACCAATCCGATCGGATGCAAGAAAAAGCTGGCATACATCCCTGACAATCCCGATCTGTTTGACTATATGTCAGGAATCAAGTACCTCAACTTCATCGCCGATGTGTTCGGTGTCAGCCCGGAGGACAGACAGGAGCGCATCAAGAAATATGCCGATGCATTTGAGCTCACACAGGACCTTGCCCAGCCAATCAACGCTTACTCACATGGAATGAAGCAGAAACTCGCCATCATCTCTGCATGGATCCATCAGCCCAAACTCATAATCATGGATGAGCCGTTTGTAGGACTTGACCCCAAGGCCGCACATATCCTCAAGGGCATGATGCGTGAGCTCTGTGACAACGGCGGAGCCATCTTCTTCTCCACACACGTTCTGGAAGTCGCCGAGAAGCTCTGCGACAAGGTCGCCATAATCAAGAACGGCAAACTCATCAAGAGCGGTACAATGGATGAAGTCAAGGGTGATTCCTCGCTCGAGAACGTATTCCTTGAACTCGAGGACAAGAAAGAGGATTCGGAGGTCTGAGATGCTTAAGACTTTGCTGAAAAAGCAGTTCCTTGAGATAAACAAGGCCTTCTTCATAGACCAGAAAAAAGGAAAGACCAGAACCAAGGTAGGCACCATTGTCTACATCTCACTCTATGCCCTGCTCATGGTCGGCCTCATGGGCGGAATGTTCAGTTTTCTCTCCTACACTCTGGCAGGACCCATGATTGCAGCTGGTTTTGACTGGCTCTACTTCCTCATCATGCTCGGGATCGCAATAATCCTGGGCATATTCGGAAGTGTGTTCAGCTCATACTCAAGCATGTATCTGTCCACGGACAACGACCTTCTGCTTTCCATGCCTATCCCGGTGAGATACATCATGACCGCACGTCTGATGGGAGTCTACCTGATGGACCTTCTGTTCACCCTGATAGTTCTCATCCCCATGACTGTCATGTATTGGATCTTCAAGGAAAACAGCTTCCTGACAATCCTGGGCCCCATTGTGATCTCGTTCATCACCACTCTTCTGGTTCTTGTGCTCTCCACCGGACTCGGATGGGTAGTGGCAAGGCTAAGCACAAAGATGAAGAACAAGAGCCTGGCAACCACCGCCATCGCACTTGCCGGAATCGGACTTTACTACTTTGTCTATTTCAAGGCCGTGAACATCATCAATGAATTCCTGGCCAACATCTCAACGATGGAGATTGAGATCACCGGAGGACTCAAGATCCTGTATGCAGTCGGAAGCGCCGCTTCGGGCAATCCTCTGGACATGCTGATTGTCAGCATTGTCATCATCTCAGTAGCGGTTCTTGTATTCCTCATTCTCGACAGGACTTTCATCAAGATTGTCACAACCAAGACCGGTGCGGCCAAGATCAAGTATACGGAGAAGAAGGCAAAACCGAGAAGCCAGAACAAGGCCCTCCTCTTCAGGGAGATCAAGCGCCTGACCTCAAGTTCCACATACCTTCTGAACAGCAGTATAGGAGCCATCATCATGGTTGCCATTGCCGTTTTCTTCTTCATAAAAGGAAGTTTCCTGAATTCTGCGATATACGGAACATTCGGTGATGCAGTGATCCCGATGCTTCCCGCTCTGCTTGCAGGAGCGGTAGGCATGGCCTCAGCAACGGTCATGATAAGTGCACCATCGGTGTCGCTTGAAGGAAAATCCCTCTGGATAGTCCAGACCCTTCCGGTCTCCTGTACACAGGTTCTGAAAGCCAAGCTTTTAAACCATCTTCTGTTCACCCTCGGACCCGGTCTGCTTCTGGCAATCTCCTCCCTTATTGCATTCAGGGCAGGTTTTGCTGAATGGATCCTGGTTCTTGTCCTCACCACAGCTCTGATTGTCCTCCAGGGTGAGTTCGGACTTTTCCTGAACCTCAAAAGACCCAACCTCAACTGGACCAACGAGACCATGGTGGTCAAGCAGAGCATGGCGGTAACCATAGCCATGTTCGGCGGATGGATTCTCGCGACCCTGATCATCCTGTCTGCAATCTTCCTCTCTGCGGCTGTCGGCGGACTGCTTTTAGCAGGCCTCTGGATTATCGTGATAGGAACCCTTGCAGTACTTCTGTACTGCTGGCTCGGAAAGAAGGGATCGGCAATCCTGGCAAGGCTGTAATGAATTTTTATGCAGACTATTGACAGAAATGGCTTTTAAGCTTATAAAAATACAAACAATCACTGCGGAGGCATGGAGAGTACTATGAAGAACTTCTACTTTTACTTCTTTTTTAGCTCCTCTCCCCGTACGTCTGAGTGATTGATTGTTTTGTAATTCAGCCCTCCTCAGACGGAGGGCTTTTTTTATTGAATCTGACTTTTCATAGGAGGAGAACATGAAAAAAGTCATTACTTTACTGTTACTGTCGGTCATCGTATCTGCAATGGTATTCGCAGGAGGATCTGGGGAGAAATCCGCTGAGAAGACAACATACAACGTGGGAATCTGCCAGTTTGTGCAGCACGTTGCTCTTGATGCCGCAACCCAGGGTTTTGAGGATGCAATCATCGAGGCACTTGGTAAGGACAATGTGAAGTTCAACTATCAGAACGCATCCGCCGACATGGCCACAGTCACCACAATCATCAACAGCCTGGTGTCTGACAAAGTCGACCTGATCCTTGCCAACGCCACTCCTCCCCTCCAGTCCGCAGCAGCTGCAACTGACACCATCCCGATTCTCGGAACATCAATCACAGATTATGCAACAGCCCTCGGAATGCCGCTCGATGCAAACGGAGCCACTGGAATCAACGTCTCAGGAGCATCGGATCTTGCCCCGCTGGACAAGCAGGCGGAGATGATCAAGGAGCTGTTCCCTGAAGCAAAGAACGTCGGACTTCTCTACTGCTCTGCTGAGGCAAACTCAATCTACCAGATCACTGAGATGGAGAAATACCTGGACAACATGGGAATCAAGCACACCCGATATGCGTTCACGGACTCAAACGATGTCGCATCAGTGACACAGAGCGCCTGTAGCGGATGTGATGTCATCTACATCCCCACCGACAACACCGCAGCTTCCTGCACAGAGGCAATCAGGAACGTCGTGGAGCCTGCCAAGGTACCGGTTATCGCAGGAGAGGAAGGAATCTGCGCAGGATGCGGAGTGGCCACACTGACAATCAGCTACTACGATCTTGGATACACGACCGGAAAGATGGCCGTACAGGTTCTCACCGGAAGTGATGTCTCAAAGATGCCCATTGAGTATGCGGCCAATCCCATCAAGAAGTACAATGCGGAGCTCTGCCAGGTTCTTGGCATAAGCATTCCGTCTGATTACACTGCAATCTGATTCCCATATCCGGAGGATTCAAGTGAACATCGGATCTTTGATCAGTGCGCTTCCGGGAGCCATTGCCCAGGGCCTTATCTGGGGAGTGATGGCAATCGGGGTGTACCTGACTTATAAAGTATTGGATATAGCGGATCTTACTGTAGACGGCACAATGGCCACAGGCGGTGCCGTCTGCGTAATGATGCTGCTCAACGGGGCGAACCTCTGGCTCGCCCTTCTCTGTGCTGTGCTGGCCGGAATGATCGCAGGCCTTGTCACAGGTCTTTTCCACACCGCCATGGGAATTCCCGCAATCCTTGCAGGAATCCTGACACAGCTCTCGCTCTATTCGGTGAACCTTGCCATCATGGGCTTCAAGGCCAATCAGGGAATCAACTTCAGGACCACACGGATTCTGGTATCGTCCAGGAACGTCAAGGTCATCGGCTTTGAGAATCCCATCTTCATCATGATAATCGTCACCGCCGTCCTGATCGGAATTTTGTACTGGTTCTTCGGCCGCGAGATAGGCTCGGCACTCAGGGCCACAGGCTCCAACGAGCACATGGCACGTGCCCAGGGGATCAACGTCAACATGGCCAAGATAATTGGCCTGATGATCTCAAACGGCATTGTCGCCCTGGCCTCTGCCCTTTATGCGCAGTATCAGGGAGCAGTTGACGTGAACATGGGACGCGGTGGAATTGTCATAGGCCTTGCCGCCGTCATCATCAGCACCGTCATTTTCGGAAAGATCTTCCATAATTTCGCCCTCAAGCTCATGGGCGTCTCACTCGGAGCGGTTATCTACTACATTGTCATCCAGATAGTTCTCTGGCTCGGTTTGAACACCAACATGCTCAAGCTCCTGTCAGCCCTGGTCGTTGCAGTGTTCCTTGCCATCCCCTACTGGAAGGGAAGACTCACAAAAGGAGCAAAGCATGCTTGACCTAATTGAACTCAGAAAGACATTCAACCCCAACACCATAAACCAGAAGATAGCCCTGGACGGGGTGTCGCTCCATCTGGACGATGGTGACTTCGTGACAATGATAGGTGGAAACGGCGCAGGTAAATCCACGCTGCTCAACGCAATAGCAGGAGTCTGGCCAGTGGACAGCGGAAAGGTCATCATTGACGGAAACGATGTCACAGGGCTTTCCGAGCATAAGCGCGCCCCATGGCTCGGCAGAGTGTTCCAGGATCCCATGATGGGAACAGCCGCATCCATGCAGATCATTGAGAACCTTGCACTTGCTAAAAGGCGTGGTCAGAAGCGCGGCCTCAAGCCGGGTGTGACAAAGGCGGAGAAAGACGAGTACCGCGATCTCCTTGCGACCCTTGGCCTTGGACTTGAGGACAGGCTCACCCAGAAGGTGGGACTTCTCTCAGGAGGCCAGCGTCAGGCACTGACACTACTCATGGCCACTCTGAACAAGCCCAAGCTTCTTCTCCTGGACGAGCATACCGCAGCCCTGGATCCGCGTACGGCCCAGAAGGTCCTGACCCTCTCAGACCAGATAATCAAGGAGCACAACCTCATGACAATGATGGTCACACACAACATGAAGGATGCCATCCGCTACGGCAACAGGCTCATCATGATGAACGAGGGAAAGATAATCCTTGACATCAAGGGCGAGGAGAAAAAGAACCTCACTGTTCAGGCTCTGATGGATCAGTTCGTAAAGGCCAGCGGAGAGGAGCTTGCCAGCGACAGGGCCCTCCTCTCCTGAGCTTCAAAGTGCTTTCACAATGGATTTGATGAGGGCCGTGAACTGGTCTTTGACCCGCATGCTGGTCTCAAGGACCTCCTCATGCCCCAGAGGCTGATCCAGAATACCTGCAGCCATGTTGGTCATGCAGCTGATTCCAATTGTCCTCAACCCGCAGTGAGATGCTGCAATCGCCTCAGGCACCGTGGACATTCCACAGGCATCAGCACCCAGGATCCTTGCGGCCCTGATTTCTGCCGGAGTCTCATAGTTCGGACCTGAGAAGAACATGTAGACACCCTCCTTCAATGGGATTCCAAGCTTCTCAGCCTCTTTTCTGACAACCTTCTGAAGATCGGGGTCATAGGCTCTGGTCATGTCAAAGAACCTCACTCCCAGCTCATCGGCGTTAGGACCGCGCATCGGGCAGTCGGGAGCGAACTTGATATGGTCAGTGATCATCATCAGCGTGCCCGGGTCCCAGGCGGTGTTGATGCATCCGGCGGCGTTGGTCAGGATAAGGAACTCAATCCCCAGAAGCCTCATCACCTGGATCGGGAAGACAACCTGATCCATGCCGTAGCCCTCATAGTAATGGAAGCGCCCCTGCATGCAGAGCACGTTCTTTCCCTGAAGCGCACCTATTACGAGCCTGCCGGCATGACCCTGCACGGTGGAGACAGGAAAGTTAGGTATATCCTTGTAGTTTATGATGATAGGATCCTTGATCTCATCTGCGAGATCTCCGAGTCCTGACCCGAGCACAAGACCGATGTCAATGCGCATGCCCTTTGTCTTTCCCTCTATGTAGGCTTTTGCCTCATTAAGCTTTCCCATCAGGTTTTCCATATCCTATTCCTCCTCCTGCATCCTGCCCAGCCTTGTGAGCAGCCTGTCAAAACTATCCGCGAAGCTCTTCTGGTTCGATGCATTCATCTTTCCCTGCTGATCGGTGAAGACTCCCCAGCTTCTGAGCTCTTTGTTGACCAGCCTGTCACCCAGGCGGGCCTTTATGTCATCTGAGGTGTACTCGGAGCCCCTGTCGTCTATCACAAAGCACCCCTTCTCAAGAAGCCTTGCAGCCAGAGGTATGTCATGGGTTATGCAAAGCGACCTCTTAGGAGCATTCTGGACAACATAATCGTCTGCGCTGTCACTTGCGCTCTCAACCACAACCATCCTTATCCTGGATTTTATTGCTTTAAGCGCATCCGGATCACTTAAGCCCTCCCCTCTAGCCTTCTGCCTGAGGGAAAACGTGTCATCGGCGATGTAACGGAGCACATCGGCAAGTGATCTGTCAGCCACAAAGGTGCATGGCAGGGCGAGTCTTGTGGAAGCCTTGAGTATTATTGTCCTCAGTCCTTTCTGGACCGAATCCGCATCAACCCAGATCTCAAATAACATAGCTCTATTCTATCACATTACAGCTCAAGTTATTGAACAATTTTCATGTAGAAAGTACACTTGAAACAGATGCATTTTTGTGCAGAATCCAGAATAATCCGGGAGGACTAAATGAAAGTCTCCGCACTTCAGCAAGCAAGATATTCCTACAATCCGAAACTTCCGCTGATCCTCAGAGAGGACATCAGGAAGATCAAGCCCGTCTACGGCAAGCCGACACAGTCAGTAAGCGACCAGGAGAAGCTCCAGAAGCTGTTCCCGAACACATACGGACTTCCGAAAGTCTCATTTGAGAAGGGACAGAACAACGACATCGGCAAGAAGATGAACGTCGGCGTCATTCTCTCAGGCGGACAGGCTCCTGGCGGACATAACGTCATCTGCGGCCTTTATGATGCACTCAAGAAGGCAAATCCTGAGAGCCAGCTCTACGGATTCATGGGCGGCCCCAGCGGAATCCTTGATGACAAGTTCATCATCATGACAGATGATCTTATCAATGCCTACCGCAACACAGGCGGATTCGACATCATCGGATCCGGAAGAACAAAGCTTGAGACCAAGGAGCAGTTTGAGGTCTGCACAAAGGTCTGCCACAAGCATGACATCAATGCAATTGTCATCATCGGCGGTGACGACTCCAACACCAACGCCGCGGTCCTGGCAGAGTATTTCAGGGCTCAGGGCGAGAGCATCTGCGTTGTAGGATGCCCGAAGACAATCGACGGAGATCTCAAGAACGAGAGCATCGAGGCAAGCTTCGGATTCGACACAGCAACAAAGACCTACTCCGAACTGATCGGAAACATAGAGCGTGATGCAAACTCAGCCCGCAAGTACTGGCACTTCATCAGGCTCATGGGAAGAAGTGCAAGCCACATCGCACTTGAGTGCGCGCTTCAGACACAGCCCAACATCTGCCTGATTGGAGAAGAAGTCGAGGCCAAGAACCAGAGCATCGAGGAGATCACAAATTACATAGCTGATATCGTTGCCAAACGTTCCGAAAAAGGAAATGATTTCGGTGTTATCCTTGTTCCTGAGGGACTGATCGAGTTCGTCCCCTCCCTCAAGGTCCTGATCAGAGAAATCAACGATCTTCTTGCCAAGACAGAAAAAGAGTTCAACATAATAGAAACTGTCGCAGATAAGATCACATTTGTAGAGGCAAACCTCTCAGACAGGTCCAAGAAAGTGTTCAACAGCCTCCCGGAGGAGATCAAGGGCCAGCTTCTGGCAGACCGCGATCCTCACGGAAACGTCCAGGTCTCCAAGATCGAGACCGAGAAGCTTCTCATCCAGACAGTCACAAAGAGACTCAAGCAGATGAAGGCCGATGGCAAGTACAAGGGAAAGTTCAGCACGCAGAATCACTTCTTCGGCTATGAGGGACGTTGCGCATTCCCGTCCAACTTTGATTCAGACTACTGCTACAGCCTCGGCTACAATGCGGTCATGCTCCTTTCTGCAAACCTCACAGGTTATCTGTCAAGCGTCACACAGCTCTCAAAGAGCGCTGACCAGTGGCAGGCTGGCGGAATCCCCATCACAATGATGATGAACCTCGAGCAGCGCCATGGCGAGCAGAAGCCTGTAATCAAGAAAGCCCTTGTTGAACTTGACGGAGAGCCGTTCAAGTACTTTGCAGCGCACAGGGATGAATGGGCATTGGACACATGCTTCACTTTCCCGGGTGCTATCCAGTATTACGGGCCTGCTGAGGTCTGCGACCAGAGCACGATGACACTCAGGCTCGAGCATAAGAGCTGATTATCCCCCTAGGGTGAGGAAGAAATGGGAAAACGAGGATTCTTTTCTGACATCTATCAGAAATACAAGGCAGACGGGATAACACTGGAGACCGCAATCTCCAAGACCCTTGACGTTGTGGGAGACTTCATCATCAGGCAAAACGCATTTGTCATGACGCTGATCTCTCTTCTCTTGATAATAGTGGACTCGTTCTGGCTCATAGTGAATCTCTTTCTGCATTTCGAGTTCTTCAACTCCCTCTACTCATTCGGATTCGTCGTCGGAATAGCCGTTCCCCTGGCTGTACTGTTCTTTATAAGATATGGCAGACTTGATGCAAAACGCTCACGATTTCTAGCCTACATGCTTCATTTCTGCATCATAGTGAGCTCATTCCTGTTCAATCCGGTCTGGAGAAGCAGCATGATGAACTCGGACGGTATCGGGCTTCCGGTTATTTGGCTGCTTGCATGCACCTTCATAACGCTGCCGTCAATTACCGACAGCATTGTCGTCATGTCTGCACTTATGCTCTCAACCATAATCCCGAGGTTTGTCTGCCCTGATGCCACCTACTCCCTGGCGGGAAACATGATTGTCGCCATCTGCACGGTGATTGCATACTTTGCATTCAGGGCAAACACATTCCGTTGTGCACGCCTTGTAGGACGCCTGGCAGACACATCATATCTGGACTTCCAGACAAAGGTCCTCAACCGCAGGGCCCTATATGAGTATATGGCAGGCCTTGAGGGACGCGACATAAAGAACATCGGTATCATGATGTATGACATTGACAACTTCAAGAACTACAATGACGAATACTCGCACAAGAAAGGCGATGAGATTCTTGCCAGCATAGGAAAGGCCACATCCACATTCCTTATAGAGGAAGGTGCGAAGGTATTCAGATACAACGGCGGGGAATTCGTTGCCATACTGGAAAATGTCACCGAGGAATACTTCCTCAAGACCGCAATCAAGGTCAAGGACATAGTCGAGGACCTTCATATTGAATGCAAGAATGACTCCTTGAGGCAATACGTCACAGTCACCGTAGGATGCACCATCGCAGAAAAGGACTGCATCCTTGAAGATGACACACTTGGAGATGCCGACTCCCAGCACTTCATCGGAAAACGCGGAGCCAAGAACTGCGTTGTCTTCAAGGGCCGCATCTTCGTTGCCGAAGGCGAGATCTCAATGTCACAGCAGCCCACAAGCTACACCGTGCGTGTCGCCAAAGCCATCAATGAAGCCATATCCACCGGTGAGCTCAGAGCTTTCTACCAGCCGCTTTTTGACACAAGCACACATAGGCTTGTCGGTGCTGAGGCACTATCAAGATGGGTCAAGCAGGACGGCAATGTTATACTTCCTGCCGAATTCATCCCTGAGCTGGAGAAAGACAGCTCAATCCTGGCCGTGGACTGGTACATGTTCGAGGAAGTCTGCAAGATGCTCAAACGCCAGAAAAACCTGGGGATTCCTCAGGTACGCATCTCAGTCAACTTCTCAAGGATGCACGTGCTGTATGAACGCAGCATAGAGAACCGTCTGTGCGAGATCGCAGACTCATATGACATTCCTCATGACCTGATTGAGATAGAGATAACAGAGTCCGCATACATCCACCTTCCGAACATAATAGAGCCGTTCGTGCGCAACATCAGGGCCCAGGGATTCGCTATAGCTGTCGATGATTTCGGAAGCGGAGCCTCATCTCTTGAATTCATCAAGAGTGTCGATGTGGATACCCTGAAGATTGACAGGTCTCTTATCAGTTCCAACTGTGCGGACGAAAAAGAGCGTGTGCTGCTTGAGTCTGTCGTGTTCCTCGCACATAGGCTTCAGCTCAATTCTGTTGCAGAGGGTGTCGAGACCATGGAGCAGATGGGATTCCTCAAGACTCTGGGAGTCAACCAGATCCAGGGATTCCTCTTCTCAATGCCGCTCTCTGAGGATGACTTCATAGAGACATGCAGGAAAGAGGCCGCCAATTCATCAGAGATCTCAATGAACGAGAATCTCTCAAGGCCATCATCCGTTCAGATGCTAATGGACACTGTCTTCAAGGAGTATCCTGTTGTCCTGATGTCAAACCTCACCAGGAACAGCTACTACACAATGACATATGAGAGCTTCACGGACTACAACTACACACGTGCAGGCGCTCTGACTGATCTTCTTGATGAGATCTGCTCAACCATTGATCCTGCTGAGATTCAAAGCTTCAGAGCCACATTTGACCTGGCGAACCAGTTCAGGCTATATGAGCGCGGTGATGAGAAGATCATCTTCGAATGCAGGATCCACGGCAAGGACGACACGGATTACAAGACAATCAACACCACGAGTTATTTCATCAAAGAGAAAGGAAATGATGATCTGCTTGTGATAACACTCTGCTCAGGCAGACTGGTCAATAATTGATTTTGGCTGACAGATCAGAACTCCGCAGTGTAAATCGGGCTTGGCTCTTCCAGATGTGAGCTGTTCATGATGTTGTAGTCAAGGTTCTTGAAAAGGTTGTCCCTCTTCTCGGCCTTGACCAGCCACTCTGTGTTCACAGCGTTCTTGCACATGTTGTCATATACAAGATTGACGTTCTGGATATGGCCCTCTATGCGCTTGACGGCATACTCGGCATTGGTCTGGTTGTGGATGATGAACGGCCAGTCGCTTGCCATCAGAAGGAGTGTCTCTCTCGCAGCCTGATTCAGGAATCTCTGCTTAAGGCTCTTCTGTGACGGGAAACGCTCTGCAAGCTCGGTCATCCTCTCAATGGCCTTGAATATGTGCCTGTAGTACCCAGCATTCGTTGATCCGTCAACCCAGACTGCGGAATAGCCACCTACTCCCCAGCTGGAGAGCGCAGGACGCAGAGTCTGGACATCTGTCTTCTCGTTTATGAAATCCATCGGTGTGATGAGCTCAAAACCTTTGTCAGCGGCGACAAGGCGGATCAGATCATCAAGCCACTTGACACCCTCGAACCACCAGTGTCCGAAAAGCTCGGCGTCGAAACTGACTGTGTAAACAGGATCCATGTCAAGCACATCAAGCAGGTTACGGGTCCTGCAGCTGATGTTATACAGGAAGTTCCTGGCATGAGAGAGAGCCTTCCATTCTGCCTTGGACTTGTCATAAACGTTCTTCTCTGCGGTCTTTCCCGTCACGGCGCAGTACTTGTAGCCTGTGAATGAACGGACATCCGGCTCATGCATGTATGGCCTGATATAGTCCATCGGAAGGTCAAAGCCGATATCCCTGTAGAAATCACGGTAATCAGAGTCCGTCGGGTATCCTTCAGTGTCAGACCAGACAAGGCTGCATAGGCTCTCGTCCCTGATGAAGCAGAAAAGGCCGTTCGGACATTTGACCGGGCTGTATGCACCACGTTCAGGCCTGTCTGGAGAGAGAGCCAGCGCATGGGATGCCAGGCTGATCCATCTGATGTTATGACGCTTCAGACTGTTCTCCAGACCTGGATAATAACCGCACTCCGGGAGCCAGAAGCCCTCGGACATTTTGTCGAAAATCCTGCTGTGCTCAAGAACTCCTGTCTCAATCTGTGCGTTGACCGCAATGGGATAGTCCTTGAATACAGGAAGATATGAGTGAGTTGCAGTCGTGGTGATCAGCTCAAGGTATCCATCGTTGGAAAGCTCGTTGAACGCATTCAGGATCCTGCCGTTGCAATTCTCGCTCAGGAATGTCCTGTTTGCAATCAGCTCGTCCCTGTAATCAGTTGCCAGGGAACGCCTCTGCGGATCATCTGAAAGCCTTGCTATCTCTTTGTCTCCAAGCTCGATATGCTCATCCAGGTAAGCGCAGAAACGCTCGTTGAGAAGATCATCTGAGAGCATGGAGCACAATGTCGGACTGAGAGAGAATGTGAGCCTAAACGGGACTTTGTCATCCTTGAGCTTATACATCATCCTCAGAAGAGGGAGATATGACTCATTCATGACCTCGTAGAGCCAGTCCTCCTCAAGGAATTTCGGGTATTCCGGATGCCTGACAAAAGGCATGTGCGCATTAAAAATGAAATTGATTCTGCTCTTCATCTTGCAACTGCCTCCTGACCATCGTACAGCCTCTCCACAATGTCGAGCAGCTGCCTGTTGGGAATCACAGTCCTGTCCTTCATGATGAGTGATGAGAATATCGACCTGAACACAGGATCCTTCTCAAGCTCCTCAGGATGTTTGGAGAACCAGCTGCATGTCGTCTCAAGGCATGTGCTTGTGCATATCACAGACTCATTGCCTCCTGAGACAGCGACCAGGGATACCCTGTATTTGAATCCCGGATAAGGAAGCTCAACCGTCCAGTTTGTATCAGAGAGAGAGACGTCAATATCGTACTCTGCGACCTTCTGGTCATCTGCATCGAGCCTTGTGTTGCGGAGGATAAGTTCTGCGCCGCTTTCCTCCAACTCTGAAAACTGCTGTGATGAAAGGCTCCAGAAGACATATGCCCAGTTGAAGTCCTTGAGAATCATATGGATGGAGGTGTCATTATATGTCTCCGGCAGGCTCTCCACTCCGGGCAGAGAGAGAACATTGTCAGACTGCACATCTGTCAGTGTGTTGACGAACTTCTTCTTGGAGCTTCCGGTAATGCCGTCAAATGATTTGTCATCATCCTCGTCATACAGATGCTCCAGGCCTTCTATGAGCTCTTCTCTTGAAAGACTGTTCCAATCCTCAAGATCTTCCTGCTGTGCAATGTTCCTGAGCTCATTGTCAGAAAGGCTCTCAATGTTGATAAGTACCATTCCATCCCTCTCTATAATCAAAATTATAGAGAATCAGGCGTTTTTAATCAATGTTCGGGCATGGGAGAGAGAAACCTCACTCTCCTCTCCGCTGAGCATCCTTGCTATCTCATGGACCCTGTCCTCTCCGCTCACCTGTTTCAGATGAGTAAATGTCCGCCCGCCAGAGACAGTTTTACTGACAACCATCTGAGTGTCAGCCATGCTTGCGATGCTCGCAAGATGTGTTATGGCTATCACCTGCTTGGTCTTGGAAAGATCACTGATGCACTTTGCAAGGCTCAGCGCGACAGAACCGCCTATGCCGGAGTCAATCTCATCAAACACCTGTGTCTGGATGCTGTCAGCCTTGGAGAGAACTGTCTTAAGCGCAAGCATCACACGGCTGAGCTCTCCGCCTGAGGCTATGTCCTTGATTGGTTTCACGGGCTCTCCCGGATTTGCGCTGATCATGAACGAGACCAGATCCGATCCGTGTGCTCCCGCCTTTGCCTCATTTATGTCAATGCTAAAGGATGCATTAGGCATGCCAAGGGTCCTCAGAACCTCTTCAATGCTCTTCTCAAGGATAATAGCATTCTTTTTTCTAACATTACTCAGATTCTGGGCAATCAATTCATAGTCATGTATTGCCTTGTCAAGGTTCTTCTGGCACCTCTGGAGGTGCTCCTCGAAGTTCTGGGTGACATCCAATGTCTCCCTGGCCTTCTCTGCGAATGTCAGAACATCATTGAGTGCCGGACCGTATTTCCTCTTGAGCTTCTGAAGCGTGGCAAGCCTGTCCTGCATGCTGTTCATGCTGTCCTCAGAGTATTCCACGGAGGACAGATATTCCTTTAACCCTGATGCTATGTCCTCGGTCTCAATTCTGGCACTCTCAAGGCGTGCGGTGAAATCAGACAGGGCTGAATCGACTTTTGAGGCCTTGGAGACTGATGAGAGGGCATCATAGATGCCGGTGCGGACTTCCCTCAGCCTGTCGGTGCAGAGTGTCACGTTCTCATATATTGATTCAAACTGTCCCAGGACCCTGATTTTCTCCTTGAGCTCCTCATCCTCACCGGGAACCGGTTTGGCATTCTCTATCTCCTCAAGCGCGAATTGAAGGTAATCCTGCTGCCTGCGGCCTTCCTCAAGCCTGCGCTCAAGATCTTCCTTGTCACGTGTCAGCGTCCCTATCAGCTTGAAGGCATCGGCACACTCATTCAGAAGAGCCTCGTTGTGAGAATAAGAGTCAAGGATTCTTCTCTGCCTGTCATTGAGCAGAAGGCTCTGGTGCTCGCTCTGGCCGTGCATGTCTATCAGGCTCTCGGCAAGGGTGCACAGGTCCTGACGTGAGAACATCTGACCCTGCACGTGGATGAGAGATCTGCCGCCGTTGGCCTTAACCGTGCGTCTGATATAGATGGCACCGTCCTCAGGCTCTACTCCCCTCTCGGAAAGCCATGGCAGGATCTCGTGTCCGTCAGGTACGGACAAAACCGCATCAATTATTATCTCATCGGTACCGGTTCTGACCGCTGATGTGTCTGCTTTCTCCCCCATCAGGAGACCCAGCGCACCGAGTATGATTGATTTTCCGGAGCCGGTCTCTCCTGTGATGACGTTGAATCCTTCCGAGAAATCAACGCAGAGGTTCTCGATCAGGGCAAAGTTGCGTATCTCAAGATGCTCAAGCATTGAATCCTCCGGCCCATCCCAGCTTGTCCCTGAGGACCTCTATGAACTTCCTTGACTTGTTCTCGACGAACAACGCCCTGCTCTTTCCCTTGCTGACAATGATTGTATCCCCCTTTTTCACGGAGAACACCTCATGCCCGTCACAGGTCAGAGAAAGGTCTGTGTTCTGGTTCGGAAGGACAATCTCTATCTTTGAGTCATCACTGACCACAAGAGGTCTCACGCTCATTGTGAAAGGACAGATCGGATTGATTATGACGGCATCCAGTGAGGCATCAAGTATCGGGCCTCCCGCGGCAAGGCTGTATGCGGTGGACCCGGTGGGAGTGGCTATGATTATGCCGTCACCCTTGAGGTTGGCTGCGAGCGTGCCATTAACAAGAAGCTCCATCCTGGCCATCCTGGCGTGGGATATTGCAGAGACAGTGACATCGTTGAGCGAGCTTGAGCTGAATACCACCTCATTTTCCCTCATGACACTCACATCCAGCATCATCCTGGATAGTATTCCGGCCTTGCCGCTGACGTATTCAGAGAAAACGCGCTCGAAATCATCCGCTGCAGTGTCAGCGATATAGCCGAATGTGCCGAAATTCACGGCAAGAATCGGTATCCCGCGGCCTTTGAGAAGACATGCGCATGTAAGAACTGTTCCATCCCCTCCTAGGGAGACTGCAAGATCACACTCGGGCACATCAAGTGAGAGATCCTCCACAGATGAGGAAAGCATCAGGAGACTGCTCTCAATGCCTTTCAGGCTGAAGAAACCAGTGAGCCGGGAGCACATGGCATCCACATTGCTCTTGCTGGGATTGGCCAGTATCACAACCTTCCGGATCTGTCTCTCAGTCATAAAGCCTCCGAAAAAACTCGTTCAGGGAAGATGAGCAATCACCTTGGAAATGCTCTCGATCTCACTCGGGCGCAGGAATGTGTAAATCGGGAATCCCACAGTCCTGTAGAAGAAGCTTGCCGCAACCGGCATGCACTCAAACGGATCACCCTCGTAATCCTTTATCAGACAATCCGCAAAGGCCATCTGGACGGGCACATCATACTTTGAGGCGAACTTGACCGTCTCATCAGGCTTGGCGTCAAGCTGCACCACAAAACCGCAGGCATTGGACTCCATATCCAGCAGGTTCAGTCCAAACTGCTTGTGGCGCGATTTTGAAAGCGACTGCTGATACACCTTCAGCATGTCACGCCTCTTCTCGCAGTTCTCCGCAAGATTTGCAAGCTGCACCATTCCCAGAGCCGCATTCATGTCAGGCATTCGGAGGTATTTGGAAGGTCTCTTGCCTCTCAGCGAGTTGGCATACTCACCTCTCACAGCCATTACAGCCCCTCCGGCTGCCGATACCACACTGTCCTCCTCAAATGCACAGACGACAATCTGGCCGATGGATCCGGCTTTTACCTCATCCTTGACATGAGATCCAATGCTCTCACTGATATCCTCAATGACCTTAAGCCCGCTGAAATCACAGGCCTCGACAAAGGTTGTCTGCTCATTATACTTTGCGGGCAATGTCCCATAGTTCTCATATAGAAGAAGTATATCTGCATCACACTGGGCAATCAGAGCCTCATCAACGCATCCGTTCTCACGGTTGACGTCAACTATAACCATCTCGGCTCCGACAGAGCTGATGACATCCCTGTAAACCGCCGGAGAAAGCGGAGAGACAGCGACCCTGGTGCCTTTCTGGGCGCCCATGAGCCTGAGAGCCTGACTAAGACACTCGGGATAAGTCCTGAAAGCCACACCCGATGTCGCCTTGACGGTGTCACAGAAAAGCTGCACAAAGGCACGTGCCCTCTCTCCGGGGCCGATCTTCTCATTAACCATTGTCTGAAGGACGCTGTCCATGTCACGTCGCTTGAGTGTGGGCTTATAGAACTGAATCATAACACTAAGAATATTAATCAAGATTCCTTTTTTTAGCAACGTGTTGTAAAATGTGAGACTGTAGGGCTTCTGCCCTTTCAGGAGACAGAAAATGCTTAAACTCAACAAGAAGAGAACATTCCTCATCGGATTCGCCTTCTTCGGGATACTGTTGCTCTGGCAGGTCTATGACTCATGGTGTCCCACACTGCTTACGGAAATCATCAAGGTAAAGATGGGAACCGCAGACGAGCTGGAAGTCCAGTGGCTGGTCGGTATCATCATGGCATGTGACAATCTGGCAGCGCTGATCTTGCTGCCGATATTCGGAAATCTGTCCGACAGGACCAGCACGAAGATCGGAAAAAGA
>JAFZUN010000181.1 GCA_017618315.1 Spirochaetales bacterium | reverse complement strand
TTGACAACGGCTTCTTCTATGATGAAGGTTTCAGCAGGAAGCAGAACATAGACGAGGACGACTTCTGATGAAACGCATCTTCACATTGCTTGCCGTCTTTGCAGTGGCTGTATCACTGACTTCATGTGTCACCGGAAACAAAGCCCTTCTGATTGCACCGGAGGAGAAAACAGCATCCCAATCAGGTGCCAGCTCCATAGGAGCCAAATCACAGGACGGGCTTCAGATAGTTGCCGGATCCGACTACTTTGACGGCAGGAATGCGAACTTCATGGTCTCACTTGCCTCCCTGAATGAGAGTTCCTTCACATTCAGTGACTCTGACATAGCCATTTATGGAGGAAACTCCGACAAGGACAACTGGACTCTCATAGAGAGATGGAACAGCACTGACTATCTGGTCCGGGAAAAGCGCAACGCCAATGCCGCCATAGTGGCAACAGGCTTTCTCGGAGCCCTGGCAGTAATAGATGCCATTATGAACCCCCATGACAGTGCCTTTTACTTTGATTTCGACTACTACTATCCTTGGGGCTACCGCAGTTCGTCATTCCATTATTATGGCGGCTATTATGGCGGCGGTCCGATCGGGGCCACCTTCACAGCACTCGGTGTAATAGAGTCTGCAGTCGTGCTCAGCCAGCTCTCTGAGATGTATCAGGCGGAGCTGGAGCAGACACTTCTTCAGGGCGGTGTGGTGACTCCCGAGAAACCGGTCTCCGGAAATGTATCCTTCTCCGACCTGCCCAAATATCCTGACTACAAGCTTGTATTCAACAACGGCAGACAGGACATGGAGTTCACGTTTCTGCGCTCGGACAGGGAAGAAATCATCAACCCTTGGGCGGACAGGACCTCAACCCAGGTTGCACTGAACTACACTTATACATTCGGAACAAGACGCAACAACATCATGCTCAATATACTTCCTCCGAAGTATTTCGGGGCCTTCATGGGAATCTCATTCTTTCCGGAGATGTCTGACAAGAGCCTTGCCGGAAGCATAGGAGGAAGTCTCGGAGTCAACATGAAGCTCATGCCTTATATCTGGCTTCAGGGAGGCCTGGAGATTTTCGGAATAGAGGACAATCCGGATGACATAGGTCTTCTCGCCACAACCGGTCTGGAGCTTTGCATAAACCACATCAGCGTTTACGGCGGAGCAGTCTATGACATCCTTGATAAATCCTTCTACGGAGAGGTCGGAGGCGGAATAGCTTTCTGAGATTCTTCTCATTGAGCCACTGCATCCTCCTCATTGTATGACACCGTGAACGGTTTTCTGGATATCTCATTCTCCGAACCGAGGAATCTCTTGTCAAAAATCCCCTGCTTGAACAGCAGATGAAGAAGTGTGTCATAAATCACATCCAGCAATTCAAAGTAGATTCTGTCTCTAAGACCTTCCCTGCTCAATGAACGGATAACCCTCACAAGACTCCCGTCATGATATGTGATGCTGATGGTTAGAAACGGCTCACCCGGCTTTGGGCTTATATCCTCAAAAAGAACCGGATCAGTCATCAGTTCAGATGTCTGGTCCAGTATGCTGCGGACCTGCTGCTCACACCTGCAGACATACATGCTGTTATAACAGCCTGCAGGATATCGCTTTGAATAGACAAGAGTATTCCCGTCACGGTCAAGCTCAACAGTCTCCAGATGATCAAGTCCCTCACTCTCGGGGATCATGTCTATGATGCGGTCGCTGAACTCATTGAATATGAATCCAAGCACCAGCTTCTCTATCCTGGCAGAACTGACAAGGCGCAGCTGCGGGAACAGCTCGTCAAGTATATCCACCAGATCCTGAAGGACAGGTCTCATTTCGGATGTATTGAAATCCGGACCGGATGCACGGATCACATCATTGTGCCCGAAATCCAGATCAAGGCTCCAAGTGTCATCCTCATGAGGCTCATGTCTGATCCTGAAGCGGTGAAGCAGCTCCAATGTGCCCTTTTTCTTCAATGCCCTCATAAGCTTGTCATATGAGCTTTTGTCCATGATGCTACGTCCGGATTCCTGAACGCCCAGATCGGGATAGAGGATCTCGAATTCGATTTTACCGCCCTTCTTGAAGAGATTTACGGCAACACGTGTTCCGACTGAATTGAACATGCTAAGTTTAAGATTTGCGAACATGGTCTTTCTCCTTTCGCAAACCTATACGAGAAAAGTGACGGAAATATTTCACTTCAACAGAAAAAAACCAAAAAATGTGGATGAAATAACTCTTGTCAGCCTGCGAAACTGTGATAGAGGACGCGTATTGTATTCTCAAACTGTGAGTTGTCCACTCCCACAATGATTGCCAGCTCATCTGAGCCCTGGGCGATTGTGCGGATGTTGATTCCCTCTTTTCCAAGAGCATTGAAGAGCTTACCGGAAATACCTGGACGGAATATCATCTTGCGTCCAACTGCGGCAACCAGGGCAATGTTATCCTGCACGGAGACATCGTCCGGTGAGCACTTGGCACGGATGTCACCGATGATCTCATAGAGGCTGTCTCCTATGCTTGTCTGGGAGAGGACCAGCGCAAACTGGTCTATGCCCATGGAGATGTGCTCGGCATGGACCTTGTGACGGTCAAGGATCTCAAGGACATCACGCAATGTCTCGTTAGATCCGTTTATTCGCTTTGAGACCGTGAGGATTATGAAGTTCCTCTTTCCGGAGATGCCGGTTATGAAGCGGTCCTGGTCAAATTCGTTCCCGCCCGCTTTATCGACTATCATTGTTCCTGGATGCGACGGGTCATTCGTATTACGGATGTTTAGAGGAATCCCAATCTCCTTGACAGGAGCCACGGAATCCTCGTGGAGCACGGATGCACCCATGTATGCAAGCTCGCGGAGCTCGGCGAATGTTATCTCTGAGATCGGGCTGGGATTGTCCACTATGCGCGGATCCGCCATGAGGATTCCCGATACATCTGTCCAGTTCTCATAGAGGTCCGCGTTGCAGGCTGCGGCCACAAGGGAACCCGTGATATCGCTTCCGCCACGGCTCATGACCTTGATTTTGCCTGATGGGAGCACCCCGTAGAAACCGGGAATCACAACACCCTTTTCCTCATTCAGGACCTCTTTGACTGCCTG
>JAFZUN010000180.1 GCA_017618315.1 Spirochaetales bacterium | reverse complement strand
TGTTTCCGTGGCTGAGGGAGTCCATGTCGATGAGAAGGCATTCTCCGTCCTGATACATGATGTTTTTCATGTGAAAATCACCGTGAACCATGTGGTTGTCTTCCGGTATTGCCGCAACCAGCGAACACAGCTTCTCATATTTGTCTGCAGGAAGATGGTCTTTATCGAAATCAAGCCATTTCTTGACTATTTCCGTAAACGGGGGAATCTGCTCTGGATTGACTTCAGTTGAATGGATGGTCTTCAGGAGGTCAACCTCAAGCCTCACAACCTCATCCATCGTCTTTCTGCCTGATGCAAGCTCATCGGCGAGGTTGCTTGCATTCAGAAGCTCATAAACGGATCCGTATCCGCCGCCTTCAATGTTCACCACATCATATGAAATTGCCGTCGGGATTCCCAACACGAAGGCCGCACGGGCAAGTTTTCTTTCTTTCTCGATGTCAGAGATATCGCTTCCGGGCTTGAAGGTCTTGACGATTGTCTCCTTGTCTATCCTGTATACTGTTCCCTTCGCGCCTTTTCCGATTACCTCGCATCCTTTGACCGAGATGGTTTTCAGGACCTTGTGGATATCCATGAGCTCAGTGAATCCGGTGGTCTCCAGTATGTCATATACAGCAGGGGCGACATTGATGAGTTTTGTGTCCTTGACTGCTTTTTTTGTCTTCATCAGGACACGGAGTCCTGCACTTGAGATGTAATCTAGGGCAGTGCAGTCAATGGTGACGGGAAGATTGGGATTTTCCCCAAGGATTTTCATGATGTCTTCCTCAACTGAAGAGGCATTCGTGGAATCAATTCTTCCGTTGAGTTTGATTGTAAGTCTTTCCGAAGCCTTGTACTCAAGCATTCTCAGGCACCCCCTTGAATATTGTCTCTACCAAAGAATTGTATTCCTTCCATGCATCCTGATCCTTGAGCTCGCTGACAAGGCGCGCGATTGTCCTGTAGTACCATGCCTGCTTAGTGATATCACGCTGGTTCATCCTGCTCCAGAAGCTGTTCCCGTCTTTCTTCCATATGCGGTAGAAAGACCTCATGTTTGAGAGCTTGTCGCTGAGCCAGAGGATCTTTACATCCCGTTCCTTGCATTCCGCAAGCTCCTCAAGGCTTTTCTCCTTGCGTTCCTGCCAGCTTTTCCAACGAGGAAGATCGAACTTCTCCTCTGTCTCCATCATCACGAGGTGTGTCACACGTTCACCGAAATTGAGTCTGAGGTCATGCTCTGTCGTGTCTGTGTCCTCGATGGTGTCATGGAGCAGGGCGGCAGATAGCACGTTCTCATCACTGGTCATTGTCGCGGCGATTGCTGCAACCTCGAACGGATGAATAACATATGGGATTTTTCCCAATTTGCGGGTCTCGTTTGAATGCGCCTTGATTGCAAAAGTTGCCGCTTTGTCAAACAGTGTCATGATAACCTCCGGCAGGAATCGGATACTGCAATGATATCAGTAAACAATTCAAAAAAAAAGCCGATGCGCTGAGACATCGGCTTTGGTTGTTGTGTTGTTCCTGATGGCGGATCGGTGATCAGATCTCGTCCACACGCACGGGGCGGTTCTCTGCAAGGGATTTCTTGCAGGCAAGTCCGATCCTGATGGACATGAGTCCGTCCTTAAGTCCCACAGGGACCTCCGTGCCGTTTGTTACGGCATCGACAAAGAGGCGCATTTCCTTCTGATAGGATGCCATGTAGCGCTCAAGGAAGAAGTAGAGCGGTTTCTCTGCGGTGACACCGGCTTCTGTTGAGAGGACTGCAGTGGACTCGCTGTCGTTGGTGATTGCAACGGCTCCGAGGGATCCGAAGACCTCCGCGCGCTGGTCATAGCCGTATGCTGCACGCCTTGAGTTGTCAATCAGTGCAAGAGCTCCGTTTGAGAGCTTGATTGAGACTGTGGCGCTGTCAACATCGCCGGCTTTTCCGATCTCCGGGTCAATCAGGACTGCTCCGCGTGCATAGACTTCCTCGATTTCCGCACCGGAAAGGTAACGTACCATGTCGATGTCGTGGATCATCATGTCCAGGAAGATTCCGCCTGATACTGCGACATACTGCGGTGCGGGAGGGTTGGGGTCACGAGAGCTGACGCGCACGAACTGTACATCTCCGACCTTGCCGTCAAGGGTGGTCTTGCGAATTGCCTCGAAGTTGTGGTCAAAACGGCGGTTGAAACCGACCTGGAAACAGAGCTTCTTCGGAGAGGCGGCAAGTGCCTTCTCGACTTCCTTGATTTTTGCGGGACTGAGGTCCACAGGCTTCTCGCAGAAAACATGCTTCTGTGCCTTGATGGCCTCAATTGAGATCGGCGCATGGGTGTCTGTTGATGAGCAAATCAGGACCGCATCAATCTCCGGATCATTGAGGATGTCATGGTAGTCGGAGACCACGACGGCTCCGGTTCTCTCCATCCATTCTTTCACTTCCGGTTTGATGTACGGGTCTGCGACTTTTGCGACTCTTGCCCCTGGTACTCCGGAGACAATGCTTCTTGCATGGACCTGTCCGATTCTTCCGGCTCCGATGATTCCGATATTGACCATAAATGATATCCTCCCTGATTGGTTTTGTGCTTGAAATGAATAGCGTAATCGTTTGCGCTGGCAACTACAGATGATAATTCCAATGAGAGAATAAGTCAATTTTATTATTACGCAAACGTTTTCACTTTCAAAATCCCAGCAGTTGCGTTACAATATAGAAGACTTAAACGGATATTACTCTTCATGGAGGAAAATACAATGAGGAAAATCAGAGTTGGAGTTGCCGGATACGGCACAATTGGACAGAGACTTGCTGACGGCGTCGCCATGCAGGGCGACATGGAGCTGGTCGGAATTGCCGATCTTGCACCGACACTTTCACTTCAGGCACTGAGGGAGAACGACATGATCGGAGCCAACGGGGTGAAGTATAACCTCTATCTGGTCGATGGTGCTGACAAGGGTGCATTCGATGCAATGGACATCCCGGTGGCAGGCACTTTCGAGGATCTCTGCAAGAATGTTGATGTCATGCTTGATTCCGCACCTGGCGGAGTCGGAGCATCCAACAAGGCAAAATACTATGAACCGCTTGGAGTCAAGGCCATTTTCCAGGGCGGAGAGAAGAACTCCGTTGCAGATGTCTTCTTCCATGGCTATGCAAACTATGAGAAGGGAGTGGGACAGAATTACCTCAAGCTGACAAGCTGCAACACTACAGGCCTCATCAGGACCGTTGACTGCCTTGACAGGGAGATCGGCATTGAGAAGGTCGCAATAACAATCATCAGAAGAGTCGCGGATCCCGGTGATTATCACAGAGGACTTACGAATGCACTCCAGATGGAGAAGGCTCCAAGCCATCAGGCTCTGGATCTCATGACCATCATGCCGCATGTCGAGGCAACCGGAATCCTGGTCCACACACCTGTGACGCATGGCCATATCATCACTGTTCTGGCTACAGCCAAGGACGGAAAGAAGATCACACGTGAGATGGCACTTGAGGCATTCCGCAAGCATCCAAGAATCAGGACCGTCACAATCGATGAGGGATTCAAGGGCAACGCAAGCCTGTTCAAGTATGCCAGAGACCTTGGAAACAGACGAGGTGACATGTATGAGATCGGCCTTTGGGAGGATTCGATTGTTGAGAGCGGGAACGACATAATGTACGCAATCAACATCCCCCAGGAGAGCGTTACAATCCCGGAGACAATCGATGCCATCCGCGCCAGCATGAAGATGCAGCTGACAAGGGAAGAGGGAACTGCAGAGACCAACAAGTATCTCGGCATTGGAAAGTTCAAGAAGTTCCAGAAATTCTGAGGTAAGAGATGAGATTCGGAATCAAGACCCTTGATGACTTTGATGTCAAGGGAAAAACCGTCCTCTGCAGGATAGACATCAACCAGCCGGTTGACCGTGCATCCGGGAAACTCAAGAGCATTAACCGCATTCAGGCCTGTGTGCCTACAATCCGTGAGCTTTCAGAGAAAGGCGCACGGATTGTGCTTATGGCGCATCAGGGGAGCGACATCGAGTATAAGAATTACTACACCACACGTCCGCATGCTGAGGTGCTCTCAAATCTTCTTGGCTTTGAGGTGAAGTGGGTTGAGGATGTCTGCGGCCCGACTGCACGGGATGAAATAAAAAACCTGAAGGACGGAGAGGTCCTGCTTTTGGACAATGTCAGGTTCATGGCTGAGGAGCAGACCCTGTTTGAGACAAAGCTCTGCCTTTCTCATGAGGAGCAGGCAAAGACCCAGGTAGTTACCAAGCTTGCACCGCTTGGAGACCTTTATGTGTGTGATGCGTTTGCTGCGGCACACAGGGACCAGCCCACGCTGTGCGGCTTTGAGCAGCTTCTTCCCAGTGCCATGGGAAGGCTGTTCGAGAAAGAGTACTGCACGGTCTCTGCCTTGATGGAGGAGCCCAAGCGTCCGTGCGTGTTTGTCCTTGGCGGCGCAAAGATCGCAGATGCTTTCCAGATGATGAAGACCGTTCTCTCGAAGGGAAGCGCTGACCTTGTCCTGACCGGAGGTCTTGTGGCAAACATCTTCCTTGCATCACAGAATGTTCAGATAGGACAGGGAAGCCTTGATTTCATCCTCAAGTCCAACTACGGCCAGTTCATTGATGTGGCACGCGAGTTGTATGAACAGTTCGGTGACAAGATTGTCCTTCCTTCTGATCTTGCTTGGGTAAGTGACGGCAAGAGGTGTGAGGCTGCGGTAGGTGAGATTCCTGCGGACATAAGTGCTGTGGATATAGGAAGCAGGACTGCTGCCAGATACAGGGAAGAGATTCTTGCGGCAAAGACTGTGTTCGTCAACGGACCTGCCGGGGTATTCGAGCAGGAGCCGAGCGAGCTTGGGACAAAGACAATCTGGCAGGCACTTGCGGATACTGATGCCTTCACCGTTCTTGGTGGAGGAGACAGCATCACCGCTACAGAGAAATACAAGCTGACAGACAAGATCGGCTATATATGCACCGGAGGCGGAGCACTTATCCGCTTTCTGAGCGGGGAGGAGCTGCCGGTGGTCAGGGCGCTGCGTCATGGAGCTATGATAGGAGAGAAATGATGTTTGACAAGGATAAGGTGAAACTTGGAATTGCACCCATAGGCTGGTGCAATGATGATATGCCGGAGCTCGGTGCGGAGAACACATTCAGGCAGACTGTCAGTGAGATGGCTCTTGCCGGATTCACCGGGTGTGAGATAGGAAACAAGTATCCTAAGGATCCGAAGGAGCTCAAGCGGGAACTGGATCTTCGCGGGATGAGGATTGCCAGCAGATGGTTCTCTTCATTCATCCTCACACAGGATATCGGGCAGGTTAAGAAGGACTTCAATGCCGAGCTGGATTTCCTTGAGGCTGTGGGTGCAAACCGCATCAACGTCAGCGAGCAGAGTTACTCGATTCAGGGCAAGACAGACATCCCCATCCTTACTGGCGGTCATAAGTATGTGATGAATGACGCAGAGTGGAAACGTTTCTGCGATGGCCTGAATGAGCTTGGAAAGATTGCTTTTGAGCGTGGTTTCAAGCTTTGCTACCATCATCATATGGGAACAGTTGTCCAGACATCCGAGGAGACAGACCGCATGATGGCCAACACCGACCCGCGTTACGTCTATCTTTGCTATGACACCGGCCACTTCACATTCGCAGGAGAGGATCCGCTTCTGATGCTCAAGAAATATGTGGCCAGAGTAGGCCATGTTCATCTCAAGGACATGAGGCTCTCTGTTGTGAAACAGGTAAGGGAGAACAACTGGAGCTTCCTCACAGCCGTGAGAAACGGCGCTTTCACGGTTCCGGGCGACGGTGATGTTGACTTTGATCCGGTGTTCAAGGTTCTTTCCGACGCACACTATGAGGGCTGGCTCCTTGTCGAGGCCGAGCAGGATCCCGCAAAGGCAAATCCGCTTGAGTATGCCATCAAGGGCAGACGTTATATCAAAGAGCATACAGGTCTCTGATCCGGGAGGGTTCATGTACTTCAGCAAGGAAGTGGTTAGAGGATACAACAGCTACATTGACAGGGCCAAGGACGACATGGGAACCATGATGGATGTGGGTCTTCTTGTCATGGAGAAAGGCGATGTCTATGAGATTGACGAAAAAGAGAAGGAAAGCGCGGTTCTCCTTTTCTCCGGTGATGTCATCTTTGAGTATGCGGGAAAGAAGGTCGAGGGCCACAGGCCTGATTGTTTCCGTCATGAGGCATACTGCCTGCTTTCTCCGCGGGGTGTGCGAATTGTGCTCAAGGCGCTTGGCCATGCAGAGATCTATATCCAGCAGACGGACAACAGCCGTGATTATGAGCCTGTGATGTACACACCTGAGACTGTTCAGGTGCAGCACGCAGGTGCCAACGGCGAGCTTATGGGATGCATGAGACGTGAGATCAAGACTTTCTTTGATTATGAGAACGCACCGTTCTCCAACATGGTTCTTGGAGAGGTTCTGAATTTCCCGGGCAAGTGGTCATCGTATCCGCCTCACCATCATCCGCAGCCTGAGGTCTATTTCTACCGTTTTGATTATCCTCAGGGATTCGGTGTGGGCTTTGCCAACGGCGAGGTATACAGGACCGGCCACAACGGTCTTGCGGTGATCAACAGCGGGATGCACTCACAGTGTGCGGCCCCAGGTTATGCCATGTGCTATGCATGGGGAATAAGGCACTTGGACGGAAATCCGTGGGAGAAGACAAGAATAGATGACAAAGAGCATTCTTGGCTGTGGTTGCCAGATGCTAACGACCATATCTTCAAAGGCTGACGGGGAGGAACAGATGGAGACTGTAAGACTTACAATGGCTCAGGCACTGGTTCGTTTTCTTGAGAACCAGTACATCTCATATGACGGCAAGGAGCATCCGTTTGTCGAGGGTGTGATAATGCTTCCGGGACACGGAAACGTTCTTGGTCTTGGACAGGCACTTGCTCAGGAGACAAAACATCTGAAGGTCTGGCAGGGTAAGAACGAGCAGGGTATGGCTCACACCGCAATTGCATTCGCAAAGCAGTGCAAGCGCAAGAAGATCATTGCCGTGACTTCTTCAGTAGGTCCTGGAGCCGCAAACATGGTCACTGCGGCAGCTACCGCAACTGCGAACAACATCCCGGTGCTGATTCTTCCGGGCGATGTCTATGCATGCCGTCAGCCTGATCCCGTTTTGCAGCAGATTGAGCAGACACATGATCTTTCAATCTCCACAAATGATGCGTTCCGCGCGGTGTGCAGGTACTGGGACAGGATTGTGCGCCCCGAGCAGCTCATGAGTGCCATGATCAGCGCATTCAGGGTTCTCACAGACCCTGCGAACACCGGAGCCGTCTGCATTGCAATTCCGCAGGATGTCGAGGGAGAGGCCTATGATTATCCTGTCTCATTCTTCCAGAAGAGGGTTCATCGCCTTGCTAGGCGCACACCTGATGAGGAGGCTATTGCCGAGGCAGCAGAGGTGATCAAGGCCGCTAAGAGGCCGCTCCTGATCTGCGGAGGCGGAGTGCGTTACTCAGAGGCACACAAGGAGTTCAGGCAGTTTGCCGAGAAGACAGGAATCCCATTCGGAGAGACACAGGCCGGTAAGGGTGCGGTTCTTTTTGACCATCCGCTCAATCTTGGCGGAATAGGGGTGACGGGGTGCTCTGCTGCCAATGAGATTGCCAAAGACGCAGATGTGATCATTGGTGTGGGCACACGCTACACAGACTTCACCACGTCATCAAAGTGGCTGTTCAAGGACACTGCAAAATTCGTGAATATCAATGTGTCAGAGTTCCAGGCTCTTAAGCTGGATGCCGTTCCTGTTGTAGCTGACGCCAAGAAGGCGCTTCCGATCTTGCTGAAAGCTCTTGGCGGATACAAGGCCCCATACAAGGGAGAGATTGAGAAGGCAAGGGACAAGTGGTTCAAGGAGCTGGACAGGCTCAGAGGAATCACATTCTCTGATTCCTATGTCCCTGAGGTCAATGATGCTAACGCACAGAGTGCGCGTCGCTTTGTCAAGGATCTTCAGTCATCTCTGGCGCAGACCACCGTTCTTGGTGCCATCAACCTCATGATGGACAAGGATGATGTTGTAATCGGCTCATCCGGTTCACTTCCGGGCGATATGCAACGTATGTGGTGCGCAAGAAGCCTTGACTCCTACAACATGGAGTACGGTTATTCCTGCATGGGCTATGAGGTCTCGGGTGCGCTTGGAGTCAAG
>JAFZUN010000023.1 GCA_017618315.1 Spirochaetales bacterium | reverse complement strand
GGGCAAACCTCATGGCCCAGATGCATTTTGCGGCCACACCTACTCCGGCAAGGCAGTCAAACGGGTATCCGCATCCCGGAACCTTCGGGTCAATTATGGCGCTTGCCGGCGGGAGATTCTCACCTGCGATGTGATGGTCTGTCACCAGTACGTCCAGCCCGTGGCTCTGGGCATAGTCTATCTCTGCTATGCAGGAGATGCCGCAGTCGACGGTAATGGCAAGTGTGATTCCTTCATTGATAGCCTGTTTTACACTTTCTATTGTCATTCCATAGGGTTCATCGCCCATTGGAACATTGTAAGACACATCAAGTCCCATGGCTCTGAGCTCAGAGACAAGAAGTGCAGTGCTTGTTATTCCATCCACATCACGGTCGCCGAAGACACGGACTTTCTCATTGTCCTCGACAGCCTGAAGCACTCTGTCGCAGAACATCTCCATGTCCTCGAACAGAAACGGGTTGTGAAGGAAGGAGATGTCTCCCTCCAGGTAGAATTTCGCAGCCTCCGGGGTCACGATGTTCCTCCCCGCAAGAATCCTTGCGGATATGAGGTTCAGCGCATACCGCTGCTGCAGTGCCTTGATGTCATCAAAGGCCGCTTGCTTGGTTTTCCATTTCATCTATATATCCAAAAAATAAAAATAACTGATCCGGATGTTCTTTTTGGGAACACTGAAAGGATAAGTCAAAACCTCCTTGCTTTCAATACACTTATTTATTTGATTACATTATCCGTTCATGTAATAATGGTTCCAAAGGGACTAACTGAAATGAACGGAAACAGATTAGGCAGGCGTTTCTGGATATCCATGCTTGTCTTCGGTCTAATGGGACAGATAGCATGGGTTGTGGAGAACATGTATTTCAATGTCTTCATCTACAACATGTTCCATGCAAGCGCATCAGACATCTCCGCCATGGTCATGGCCAGTGCGGTTGTCGCTGCACTCACGACACTTATAATGGGAGCGGTCTCCGACAAGGTCGGACGCAGAAAAGCCTTCATGAGTGTGGGCTACATGCTCTGGGGATCCTCTATAATTGTGTTCGCATACATCAGGAGTGTCATGCTGACAATAGTGATGGACTGTGTCATGACATTCTTCGGATCCACTGCCAACGATGCGGCATACAACGCATGGCTGACAGACCGTGGAGACAGCACGAACAGAGGTCTGATAGAGGGCATGAACTCCATGATGCCGCTAGTGTCCGTCCTTGTTGTGTTCGGTGGATTCATGAGCTTTGACCTCGGTGTTCAGTCAAGCTGGACCACAATCTATTACATAATCGGCATTGCGACTTTCCTGATCGGACTAGCAGGCATATTCCTGATTGAGGACTCAAAGACCCTTAAAAAGAGCGAGTACTCCATGACAAAGACCCTGACATATAGTTTCAGGCCTTCAGTGGTGACACAGAATCCGGTGCTTTATGTGGTGCTTGGTCTCTTTGCCGTGTTCGGGATCTCAATCCAGATCTTCATGCCGTACATCATCATCTATTATGAGAAGACACTGGGAATCTCCAATTATGTTCTGATCATGGGGCCGTCAATTATTCTTGCTTCAGTTGTCACAGCCCTTTACGGAAGGGTCTATGACAAGAAGGGCTTCCTCTTCGGCATGAGGCCTGTGATCATTATGCTGATGAGCGGATATGTGATTCTTTTCTTCTCAAAGTCAATCATACCGGTGGCCATCGGATCCCTTCTGGGTTTCAGCGGCTATCTCACGGGTATGTCTGTGTTCGGTGCCATGATAAGGGACAACATCCCGGAGAACAAGGCCGGACAGTTCCAGGGAGTCAGGATTATCGGGCAGGTGTTCGTTCCCGGACTCATCGGTCCTGCAATAGGTGCTGCGGTCCTGAAGAATGCCCAGATCATTGTCAACAATGACGGAACCACATCATTTCTTCCCAACCGGAGCATCTGGGCAGCCGCATTTGCTGTCATTGTTCTGCTTTCATTCCTGATGGTTCCGGTTTCCAAGATGATAGAGCGGAGAAAATCCGCAAAGGAGGCTGCATGATATCGGCCGTTAAGAGAGTATTCATTCTTCTGATGTTGGTCCTGATGGTGTTTTTCCTTGCCGGGTGTGCGAGCTCAGGTGGTTCCGGAACCTCCGCAAGGGGAAGCTCATTCCCTGACCAGTTCATTGCACTTGGTGGTCAGATTCAGGTGGATGGCAACATAGTGTCCCTGAAAAAGGACATCCACATGCCTGCGGGCAAGTCCATTGTGCTTGACTCGGATGAGATATGGAACCTGAATCTCAACGGACATACCATCATGCAGGATAAGTCGGACGGAAATCCGATTATCGAGCTGAAGAAAGGTACCATGGCGATAGTAAACGGGGATTCCAAAAAATATCACGGAGGTCTCATCTCATCTGACGGACTTTGCGTGCGTGTTGGAAAGGGGGCTTCGCTTGTTGTCCAGGCCGGAACAATCACCGGAGCTCAGTACGCCATCCAGGTCCTGTCCGGAGGAAACATAAAGGTCTCGGACGGGCGCATTCAGGCTGATGTCCTTCCGCTTCTGGTTGAATTCGGATGGTCAGGGAACCTTACAGGAGGCCTGTACTCATCATTTGACCAATCCTATGACCAGGCTATCTTGGGCAAGTATTACGCGTCTGTCAGGGTGGCTGACCAGGACATGGATTTCAGGCGCCAGTGGCCTGATTCATTCACCATTGCGGAGGAAGGTTCTTACAATGGTGAGTCATTTTTGAGGGTCAGCACAACATCGGGTTTTTCTGCTTGCTTCAGGCTTTTCAGAACCAGGGATATAGATGAGCTCGGGCTTGAGGGAGCGGCAATCCCTTATTACGAATGGCTTATTTACCCTGGTCAGGTCAAGGATCTTCCGCTGATTGCCGGAAACTACATCCTCAAGGTGGCAGAGGGATATGACTGGACGGATGAAGATGCATTCGGAAAAGATGGGATTTACTGGTACGTCGGTCCCTATGAGTTCACGGAGGGTTATCTTCATTCATTTGAGACCAGAGGCGGGACTGCGAATTATCCTAAGGACACAAAGGAAGGATTCCTGAACGGCAGGTGATCAGAACGCCATCAGGTCATTGAGGGTCTTCAGCTGTGTCTGCGCAAACACAGCTGCCCATCTGAGCATGTAGAGGAATATGCGCTGCTCTGCCGCAGGGTTGAGGACAACATCAAGTGCAGATTTGAAATCCATGGGCATGGTGTATCTGAGATACCTTCTTGAGCCCGGCATCAGGACAATGTACTCACTGTCAGAGCACGACTTGCAGCATGGTGCGTTTATCGGATTCGAGAAGAAAAGGGTCTCATCATCGGAGAATCTGCGGTCACAGACGGGGCAGAACTCCAGATCCGGAGCTGTTCCGGATATCTGCATCAGCTTCCAGATGAATGCTGCGGTTATCCTTTTTCTTGAAGAGCAATCCGCCTCAAGTGATGTCAGTGCATCGCACAAGAGATTGAATGTCTGCTCAGGCTCGTCCGTAGGGGTCTTTGAGATTATCTCGCAAAAGAATGATGCTGTGTAAGTGCAGGCAAGATCTTCTGTTATTGCCTGCGGAATGAAAGAGGACACTCCCTCGGTGACTGAGTATTCCTTCTTCAACGGGTTATGGTACAGCTGCAGGGTGCTGATAGAGAACAAAGGCGCAAGAGCAGTCTTCTTGCCCTTGCGCCCTCCGAATATGATAGCATCTACAAGACCCAGCTCAGGTGACAGCAAAGTCACCGCCTTGTGAAGCTCTCCGTACTTTCTGACTGAGAGGACAACCGCCTGGGTCTGTATGTTCCGGTCCATCGTGGGTTTCCTACAGGATGTATGGGATCATGTAGTTGTGGGACTGGTACACCACAAAGGTCTCCACGTCCGAGACTCCCTTGACCTTGGAAAGCTCATTCTTGAAGAAGTTCAAAAGGCTCTGGTCATCATTTGTGCTGGTGACAATCTGTGCGATCAGGTCATAGCGGCCGGTGACGACCATCACGGAGATCACTCCCTTGAGCTTGAGGACCTCCTTTGCCTTGTCCTCAAGGTTCAGCGTGCTGAGTTTAATGCCCATCACGACAACCTGCATCTCGGGGATGTACTGGGGATTGACCAGTCCTGAAATCTGCAGGATGCCGTCCTCGATGAGCTTGTTCACTCTTGAACGCACCGTGTTCTCTGTGATTCCGATCTTCTCCGCGATAGTGGAGAAAGCCCTTCTTCCGTTGTAGAGTTCCTTGATTATAGCTTTGTTTGTCTCATCAAGTTTCATCAGAGTTTACCGTTTTCCTTGAGGTCCTTGATTGTGGCCACAATCTCATCACCGATCCTGAGGAGGTTCTCCTTGCTGTTGGCTCCGACGTGCGGGGTGAGTGTGACATGTTGTGCCTTGAGGATGGGATAGTCCTCTGCAGGCGGGTCATTCGGATAAACATCAGCGCAGTACCATGTGACCTGCCCCTCGTCAAGTGCCTTGACCATGGCATCGGCGTCAACGATGGCGCCACGGGCGGCATTGATGATGACTGGTTTCCTGTTCATTACAGAGAAGAGCTTCTGGTTGAACATTCCGCGTGTCTCATCAGTAAGAGGCATGTGGATTGAGATGTAATCGGCATCCTTGACTGCATCCTCAACTGTGGGGACAAGTGTTGCCACTGCTGAGCTTGAGACGTACTTGTCGTAAGCCACAATGTTCATTCCGAAGGCCTTTGCTCTCTCGGCGACCTTTGTTGCGATGTTTCCGATTCCGAGAAGTCCGAGTGTCTTGCCGTAGAGCTCTGTTCTCTTGATGTTCTTGAGCCACTGTCCGCTCTTCATTCCCTGGTCATACTCACAGATGTGGTTGGGAACGCTGAGCATCAGGGCAAATGTAAGCTCCGCCACAGCGATTGAGCTTGCCCTTGGGGTATTCCTTACGATGATTCCCTTTGACTCTGCATATGGCTTGTCAATGTTGTCAATTCCGACACCGCCACGGATGATGAGCTTGCAGTTCCTCAAACCGTCAATGTATTCCTTGTTGCAGATGGTTTTTGCCCTGACAAGGATAACGTCTGCCTCCGGAGCTCTTGACTTGTCGCTGGTCACCTCTCCGAATACCTGAAGCTTGGATTCAAGTGATGCATCAAAGGCATCTGAAATCAAAATAAGCATACTGCCTCCTGATTAACCGTCTTAAGCCCTCTGGGCTTTTCAATGATTATTGTATCATGTATTTCGCTGAAGTCAAATTTTAATATTGAAAACTGATGAAATAATAAAAATAGACATGTTTCTGTTGTGCGTTCCCACGATTTGGGATGTATTCTTTTCTTGTGCAGTGCTATCTGCTATAATTTAATCGGAGGAAAGTGCAATGGATGATTTCAAGGACATAGGCCCATACGAGGGTGAGCAGTTCAATCAGGCGATCTCACGTCTTGTCCAGTATCCGCAGCTTGTTGACAACTTCACGGACATCATTTCGCGGCACAACAGGGTGGTTAACAAATGGAAGTCTTTCCATGCCAAGAAGCTGCTGAGGCACATGATGAGCCAGGTCAGCAACTACACAGAGTTCCAGGAGTACATAACCTGTGACATTTTCCTATCCATGATAGAGTCCTCCAGTATTGAGGATTTCACGTTCGGCGGAATTGATGAGCTTGGGCTTGATACTCCTCATATCTACATAAGCAACCACAGGGACATAGTGCTTGATGCCGCTCTTCTGGATCTTGCCCTTTACAGGAGCGACAACAGGAAGAAGTGCGAGATGGTGATTGGTGACAACCTTCTGGTCAACCAGTTCACCACGGATCTCTTCAAGGTCAACGGCGCTATCACTGTGAGAAGGTCACTCTCATCAACAGCGGAGCTCCGGGAAGAGACCCTGAGGCTCAGCAGATACATGCGCCACGCGATTGAGGAGAAGGGTGTGAGTCTCTGGATTGCCCAGAAGAGCGGAAGGTCCAAGGACGGAATAGACAACACAAGCCCTGCAATACTCAAGATGCTATATCTGGCATACAGGGAAGACGGTATCTCATTCCCGGAATTCATCAAAAGAGCCTCCATAGTGCCTGTTTCAATCAGCTATCAGTACGACCCATGCGATGTGACCAAGAGCGAGGAGCAGATCCGAAAGCTCAAGGCAGAGGGTGTCTACAACGTTTATGTGAAGAAAAAGTATGCCGATGTCATTGACCTTGTCAGGGGACTCAGGCTCAACAAAGGCAACGTACACATCCAGGTGGGAAAGCCTCTGGGAGAAGGCTTTGAGGATGTGCGCAGCGCGGTGCGTGAGATAGACAGACAGATTCATCTGAACTACAGGCTCTGGGACACCAACTATTTTGCATATGACTACATCAACAAGACAAAGATGTTCCAGGAAAAATATGCTGACATGAGTACCAGATCATTTGTAAAGCATTACAAGCACTTGAAACCCGAAGTGAGGAATCTGGTGTTCCAAGGTTATGCAAATCCTGTGATTTCTATGATTAATGAGACAAAATGAGACATCGTTTAGTTGTTTTTCTGATTCTTCTTCTGATTTTGACCTCATGTTCCGGAGACAATGATTCCGTCTCGGGTCTTCAGGTCCAGCCTTATGTCAGGTCAGACGGAACAATGGGCCTGAGCATATACATGATGACAAGCGCAGCCAAGGATGAGACCATGCAGATGGTTGTGACCGATCCTGAAGGGAACCTCTCATGGAGTTTCAATGCAGAAGAATCAAAGTTCGACGGAAAGACTTATCGCGGAAGTTCCGACATTAGCATGCCCCGTGGTATCATGCTTCCTCAGGGGACATGGTCCGTGGATGTCATGTTCAGGGATGGGACGACCATAACAAAGAGCTTTGAGGTCAGTTATGATGATGACTTCGATATTCCGGACACTGACTCAGGGCCTGTCTTTGACAGCGGGAGCAATCTGACCTTCCTGCCGTAAGGCTTTCAGACTATTCTTCCCACCTCCCGGTAAAGATACTCCTTGCTCACGGAGAACGTGAAATCCCTTCCGTGTGGGCAGACCATTCTGTCCAGCTCAAAGCATCTTCTGACAAGTTGCATAGCTGTCACACTGTCAAGCTCGTCTCCTGCCTTGATGGCGGCATGACAGGCGATGATGGCAAAAAGACCTTTCTGCACACTCTCAATGTCTCCTGTCTGTGTCTGGATATAGGAGACTATTTCCTGCTCGTTTTTGCGGCAGGCGGCAGGTATGCTGGCCATCTCCCAGAGAAGCGGCTCCTTCCTGGTGAGCTCAATTCCATAGTCTGAATAGATAATGCTGTTCTGCAAAAGATAATCGTCAACCGACCGGTCAACCTCAAAAGAATAGGGGACCATCAGGCGCTGGACATCCTTCTGTGCACGGATCTCGTCATACAGAAGTCTCTCATGCAGCGCATGCTGGTCAATGAACATCAGGCTGTCCTTGAGTTCCACAATCAGGAATGTGTTGAACGCCTGACCTATGTATCTGTATTCAGGGATGATCTTTGTTGTTGAGACCTCAGATGCTGCGCGTTTCTGCTCAGTTTTAGCAAGAATGGTTTTTGCATTCTCAAACCATGAGGGGGCAAAGGGCTTTGAGGAGGAAGCAGGTCTTGCAGGCCTGGTTGTGTTTGAGCTGTCCGTGCTTCTTCCATAATGAGGAGGGGTCTCTGCTATGATCTCCGGCTGTTTTGACGGCTCAAATAGCGGTTTCTGGGATGCAGGCTCCCGCTCATCTGTCTCATATTCTTTTTTCAGGAGCGCCTGCCTGATCATTATCGTTATGGCACCATAAATCTGGCTCTGGTTTCGTATCTTGCACTCGCGTTTTGTGGGGTGGATGTTGAAGTCCACAAGCGACGGATTATCGTCAATGAAAAGATAGAAGTAGGGGAATGCTCCGCCTGGAAGGGCTGCCGAGTATGCGCTTGTTATTGCCTGGACCAGCTGGTAGCTGTCTATGATCCTGTTGTTCACCAGGATCTTTATCTGCGCCCTGTCTCTTTTGTAGCAGGAAGGATCAGATGAGATTGCCAGCAGCTCCGTATTATCTCCCTTGTAGCTCATCTGAAGCACTTTTGCAGGCATGAAGCTCTTGTCTTGTGACATTATCCTGACTGCTCGGGTCTTTCTGTCAGATTGCTCATAATGAAGAATCAGCTCACCTTCCGAGAAGAACAGGAACTCAACCTCAGGGAACCCCAATGCCTTCTCCACAAAGGTCTTCTTACACTCGGAAGCCTCGCTTTTGGGCCTCTTGAGGAAAAGCTTGCGGGCAGGAATGTTCTCGAAAAGATCCTCCATGCATACAGAAGTCCCTCTCTCAAATCCGCCTGGGACAACCTGTGACTGCACGCCGTTGTCTACTGTGATCCTGTTTCCGTTTGAGTTGATTGTAAGCCTGGAGCAGGCTGATATGCTGGAGAGAGCCTCTCCCCTGAATCCTAGAGTTCTCAGGTTAAAGAGATCCTCAAGGGTACTTACCTTGCTTGTGGCATGGCTCTTGCATGCCAGTTCAAGATCGTCAGCGGACATGCCTGAGCCGTTGTCTATAACGGTCAGGCTCTTTATTCCGCCTTGTTCGATGTATACGCTGATTTTGGTGGCTTTGGCATCAATTGCGTTGTCCATCAGCTCCCTGAGCACGGAGGATGGTCTTTCGACCACCTCTCCTGCTGCTATTCGGGAAGCAACTATCGGGTCAAGCTGCCTGATTGATGCCATCACCTTGTTCCGTCAGAATGTGATTCCGATTCCTGCTGAGACCGGGATGGTGAGTGTTCCGTTGATTCTCATCAGATCTGCTCTTACGAATGACTCGACAAGCACCGGACCTGCATTGAAGCCGAATGTCGCAAGTGCATAGTATGTTGAGACCTCAGGATCGAACATGGCGACAAGGGCCTCTCTCCTTCCTTCTCTCTTGACCAGTGACTTCAGGATATCCGCGACTCTGCCGCTGAAACCGTTATAGATGACACCGGCGCTGAACTTGAACTTGCCAAGGAGGATCTCCATCTGGATGTCCATGGTGTCAGCAGAGATGGATGCGGTGTTGCCGCTCTTTGTGATGACGGTGTTGTAAACAAGTCTGTTCTCTCCCTTTGTAAGTGATACAGGCACTGTGAACTTTCCGATCAAAGAGAACCTGCTTGTGCTGACTCCGGCCTTGAGCATGATGTCAATGGACTTGCCGCTGAACTGCTCGATCACATCTGCAGGACCGTTGTTCATGATCTCGTTGATGTGTGAGCGATGGTTGTATGCGGCACCCAGTCCGATTACAAGCCAGTCATTTGTGATGGTATCGATTGTTGCCTTGGCGAGGATTGCCTTGACCTTGCCTGATGCGATCTGAGCTGCTGCCGCAGCGGATACCTCAAGTTCCTGGTTGCCGAACTTAAGCGGTACAACGATGTCTGCGCCGGGATAGAAGACTAAGTTATTGACTCCGCCCTTGATGTCAGCAACGGCGCTGATTCCGATCTCGAACTTGTTGAACGTGTAAGCTGCCCTGACACCGGTATACTGGCTGCGGCCGTTTCTCTTGGCTGCGAACTCAAGATCATCTGCAAATGCCTTGATGGAGAAGCCGCCGGCCTTGAGTGTCATTGTTGCAAGAAGCTTGTCTTCCTTGTCATAACCGAGTCTGAACGGCTCATTGATCGGGCTTCTGAACTCAAGATCAGTGTGCCTTGTGGCGCTGATGCTGAAAGCTTCATCATCTGTCTTGAACCTGAACAGTGAGACGTACTGCATGACGGAAGCGATGTAACCTGTAATGCCGCTGGCTGTGTCAAACTTAAGCGGATTGATGAGCTTTCCGTTCTTGACGTTCAGGACAACGTGCAGGCCGAGTTCGAAGTTCTTGAATCCGATGTACGGATCGATGATTACCATGTAGTTTTTCTTGAATACTCCGACCCTGTCCTTAAGGGCTGCAGGATCAGCATACTCATCACCGTTATCACCGAATCCGTAGACAAATCCGAGTGAAGCGCCGAACTTGAAGTCTGACTTCTTCTCAGCAGGAGCCTCAGGTGCGGTCTCCTCCGGTCTGGGTGATGTCTCGATCGGTGTCTTCTCCGGTGCAGGTGTGCTCTGTGGCTCTTCAGCAGGAGCAGGCTGTTCGACAACCACAGGCTCCGGGCTCACTTCAGGAGCTGCAGGTGCCTTGGCGTAGAGCTGAGCGGAGATCATGTCGAGATAAGCGTAGAGCTCGCCCTCAAGAAGACCCATCGCAAAGTAGAAGTCATTCGGGCCGTACTCCTCAGGATAGTAGACCACAGCAAGACCTGGCTCAAGGATCTCATATGTGATGTCCTTGGTGTACTGCGGATAAGCAGCAACGGCAGCTGCAGCAGCCGCACCAAGCTCCTCATCCGTGACGAATGAGGGGTAGGTGATGTATGCAAGACCGATGTAGGCCTCGACGGTTGCTGTGAACCCATAATAATTGAATGTATAAGTCAGAGCACCTGCTGTCTCAGAGACCTGAGCTTCCTGCTCGGCAGGCTGTTCCACAACCACAACAACCGGCTCAGGCTCTTCTGTCTGTGTTGCGAACAGCTGTGCTGAGATCACGTCGAGATAAGCGTAGAGCTCACCCTCGAGAAGTCCCATGGCGAAGTAGAAGTCGTTCGGACCATACTCCTCAGGATAGTAGACCACCGCAAGACCCGGCTCGAGGATTTCATAAGTGATGTCCTTTGTATAATCGGGATAAGCTGCAACGGCAGCTGCAGCAGCCGCGCCGAGCTCCTCGTCCGTGACGAATGAGGGGTAGGTGATGTATGCACGCCCGATGTAGGCCTCGACAGTAGCGGTGAATCCATAATAATCAAATGTATAGGTCATTGCGCCTGCCGGTTCCGGTGCGGCAGTCTCTTCGGCTGCAGCCTCTGAAACGGGCTGCTGAGCAGGTTCGGCCTGTGCAGTCTGCTTTGTCTGTGAAGGCTTGTTCCAATACTCATTGAGGGCCTTCTCTGAAGGGGTGAAGCCTGACTTTGCATTATCGATATATGTGCCTGCTCCAAGGTGTGTCACCTCTCCGGTGATGAGGTTTGTTGCTGTTGCGGAACCTGCCTCTACATAAGCAGTCTCCTCTTTATCCTCTGTGATGACATAAATGGTTGTTCCTGCCTCTGCCTTATAGCTCGTGACAGTTGTCCTCACGGTGAAGGCTGCAGAAGAGAAGAACTCGGCTCTTCCATCCAGGAGATAGACCTCAGGGCTGTCTCCAAGGCTGATAATCTGTGCAAGTGAGTTCGGACCGACATCGATCCTGATGTCTGTGTTCTCCAGAAGAACGCTCTCCTCAGCTGTCCTGACCACATAGCCGTCAGCAACCTCTGAGACATCTTTGACAGACTTGTATGTGCTGTCATAGACCTTCGCGTCTCCATATCCTGCTGCCGCCTTTAGTGGGGCGGAGAAGACCATACCTGCTGTCATTGCGAGCAACAGAAGCACCGCTATGACTTTCTTGCCAATACCGTTACCGAAATTTGACTTCATACAAACTCCTTCAGGTTATAAACCGGAATAATATACCACCTTTTATAATATCTTTAATTTAAGATTGAAGCAATCTGTAAAAGAGTCAAAGTTTTTCAGTGGGAAAAGGTTCGGATTCGGGTTCTCTCAGTCTCTTCTGATCCTGCAGTCAAGCTTGTGGGCATTCATGACATGTTCCCGTGCGAACCTGTCCATGTGGCAGATCTCCTTGACAATCGGTTTGATGGAGGACCTTATGTTTGTCTGGTCATAAGGGCATACCGGTTTGACTACTGGCAGGTCATAGGTCTGCGCGAGTCTGACCAATGTACTCTCGTGGATCTCGATCATGGGCCTGATCACATAAAGGTCTCCTTCAAAGAACTCCTGGATCGGATTCATTGTGGCGAAATCCCCGCGGAAGAAAAGATTCATGATGGTGGTCTCAACCAGATCATCCAGGTGATGTCCCATGGCTATCTGCCTGAAGCCTTCCCTGTTGGCGATTTCAAAGAGAATGCGTCTTCTGTTTCTGGCACATATATAGCAGTTGTAGTTCTCAGGCGCGGTGGTGGGGAACTGAGGCTCATCAATTATCCTGAAGTCTATGTCCAGGTCATTGAAATACTGCTGCAGACGGGATCTGAAAGACGTTTCAATGGGATGCTCTATCCAGTTGATCATTACGGCATTGAGGGAGTAGGTGATGGGAAGCCATTTCCTTCTTAATGACAGCGCAAGTGCCAGTGCAAGAGAGTCCTTTCCGCCGGAGACCGCAAGTAGAATCTTTTCCTTGTCCCTGATCATGTCAAAGTCATTGATTCCCTTTCCGACATCCTTGATGAAGCGCATGACCCATGGGCTCATGTTGCCGTCTATGATGTTTCTGTAAGACAGCTTGGTATTGTCGTATTCACTTACAATTGCCTGTTTCATCAATTATGCTCCTGAAAATCTAGGTATATTTCGCAATAAGGCAATCATATATGATCTTTACCACTCTTGCTGACCTACTTCTTGATTTGATGATAATGAAATAGGGTCCATTTGAAAACATGTTTCAAGGCAGTTGAGAAAAAGAGTCTTTTGATGGAGAATGAAGATGATGAGAAACAGATGCCTATGCCTGATGGCCTTACTTATAATATTCGTGTCTTTTCCTGCCCTGGCAGATGATTCTACTCCGGTCCGCGTTGCCATGCCGTCAAATGTCACGGAGTCACCCATCCTTCCCTTTGACAGGGTGATAGGGCAGGTGGTTGAACCGGATTGTGATGACAATCATGTGCTTCTCTATAATGCATTGCGTGAGGCATACTCATTTGAATGGACCGAGACCCATATTGCACCGGAGGTGAGAGCGGCCCTTGTACGTCTCTATGACCAGTGGCTGGCAACGCATCTTCCATGCTCAGAGATTCTTCTCTCAGTCTCTCATGTGAATGCAGACGGTAGCACTGGGATCAACGTAAGGGCGGATGGCAGCTGCATGGCTTTTGTCCTCTCCGGCGGGATGATAGTCTCCATGAAAGAACTGGTTTTTTGAAAAAACTCGTAGTGGGGGTATTGTCCTTTTTTCATAAATGGTCTATAAAATCATAGTCTTGGCGGCGTAGCTCAGCTGGTAGAGCAATCGGCTCATATCCGATCGGTCAGGGGATCGTGGCCCTTCGCCGCTAAATCATGGCATTCAAACTCGTTTGGATGCCTTTTTTGTTTTCAGGAGGAGCGTGTGATCCGTTATTCGGTTCTTAGCTCTGGGAGCTGCGGCAACAGTTATGTCTTTGAATGTGACGGGCAGTCAATACTTATTGATGCCGGTTTGTCCTTCAAGCAGCTTCAGTTGCGTCTTCAGGCGGGAGGTTATGATATTTCATCAGTCCGGGCTCTCTTTCTGACGCATCTTCATCCTGATCACGCACATTGTGCCGGGACATTCGCAAGGCGCACCGGCTTGCCTGTCTACGTCAGCAAGAAGTGCCGTCTCCATGCAGGAGCAGAGTATATTGCATTGAATCTTCCGCAGGATTCTGAAATGGTCATTGAGGCAGGTGATGTTGTCTTTTCAGGGCCTTTCTCGGTGAGTTGTTTCTATACCAGCCATGACAGCGCGGGTAGCTGTGGCTACATCATTTCTGCCTGCGGCAAGACATTCATGATCATCACGGATACCGGCACGGTTAACAGCCAGATGATTGAGGATGCCAGAAAAGCAGATTTCCTTTTCCTTGAGTCAAACTACGATGTGCAGATGCTCAGGCATGGCCCGTATCCGGTGAGGCTCCAACGCAGGGTCGCAGGAGAGAAGGGGCATCTGTCCAATGACCAGGCCAGGAGCTTCCTATTTGACGCGGGTTTCCATGAGAGCGGCAAGCCCGTGTATCTGATCCACCTTTCAGACAACAACAATAATCCCTCAGTTGTGCTCGATGCCATGTGCGGCTTCAACGCCTTTGTGTGCGCAAGGGGTTTCCAGTACAATTTTGAGTGTCCCTAAACTTGATTAAGGACTACCGAATAAGATACTATACGGACTCATAGGAGATTATATTTATGTCAGATTTGATCAGCAAATTGAAGACAATGGAACCGGGACCCGATATCATCAAAGTCGAGGGTTGGGTCAGGACAAAACGTGACAGCAAGACCGTTACATTTATTGAGGTCAATGACGGAAGTTGCCTTAAGGGACTTCAGGTCGTGGCAGACAGGGCAATCATCGACAATAATCTCCTTAATTCAATCACCACCGGTTGCTCTGTGATCTGTGAGGGCAGACTGGTCGCCTCGATGGGCGGAGACCAGAAGGTCGAGCTTCAGGCAACAGGCATCACTCTGGTAGGTGACTGCCCGGGTGATTATCCACTTCAGAAAAAGCGTCACACGCTGGAGTATCTGCGTGAGATCGGACACCTCAGGGCAAGGACCAACACAATCGGTGCAGTCCAGAGGGTCAGGAGCACCATGGCCTATGCCGTGCACAGGTTCTTCCAGGAGAACGGCTTCTACTATGTGAACACTCCTCTGATCACCGCAAGCGACGCAGAGGGCGCGGGCCAGATGTTCCAGGTCACCACACTTGACCTTGAGAATGTCCCGAGAACCGAGGACGGCAAGGTCGATTACTCAAAGGACTTCTTCGGCAAGCGCACAAGCCTCACCGTCAGCGGCCAGCTTGAGGGTGAGACCTATGCCACTGCACTTAAGAACATCTATACGTTCGGACCCACATTCAGGGCAGAGAACTCAAACACCAAGAGACATCTTGCAGAGTTCTGGATGATTGAGCCGGAGATGAGCTTCTGTACTCTTGAAGGTGACATGAAGGTGGCTGAGGACTTCCTGAAGTATGTGTTCAAGTATGTCCTAGACAACTGTCAGGAGGACATGGATTTCTTCTCCAAGTTCGTCGAGCCCGGTGTCAAGGACACCTTACTCCACGTGGTTGAGAGCCCGTTCGCCCACATGACTTACACCGATGCGGTCAAGGAGCTTGAGAAGGCTTCTGACAAGTTCGACTTCAAGCCGTTCTGGGGATGCGACCTTCAGACAGAGCATGAGAGATTCCTCACCGAGGAGGTCGCAAAGCGTCCTGTGATTGTCACTGACTATCCAAAGGAGATCAAGGCCTTCTACATGAAGCTCAACGATGACGGCAAGACAGTGCGCGCCATGGACGTACTTGCGCCCAGACTTGGAGAGATCATCGGAGGATCTGAAAGAGAGTATCGTCTGGATATCCTCAAGGCCAGGATGGCAGAGCTGGGTCTGAACGAGGAGGACTACTGGTGGTATCTTGAGCTGCGCAAATACGGTTCTGTACCACATGCCGGATTCGGTCTGGGGTTCGAGCGGGCAGTCCAGTATGTCACCGGAATGCAGAACATACGTGATGTTATTCCGTATCCCAGGGCAGCCAAGCAGGCCGACTTCTGATTCAGATTAAATTCATGCTGCCATTTCTGCGTTCTTCGGCAAAGCCTACCAAAGAGGTATGTCTTTGCCTCAGACCGCAGCCTGGCAACCGCCTTTCATCTGAATAATAGGACAAGACTTAAGGGGGTTATATGAGTAAAAAGGTTTTGGTCATTCTTGCTGACGGATTCGAGGAAGTCGAGGCTCTTGCGCCCATTGATGTCCTCAGAAGAAGTGGTGCCTCCGTTACGGTGGCAGGTCTCAAACCCGAGAGAGGCAATCTTGTCCGTGGCGCCCACGATGTCTGGGTCCGCTGCGATGTGGAACTCTGTGATGTCAGGGAAGATAGATTCGATGCCATTGTGCTTCCCGGTGGAATGCCCGGGGCATTGAATCTCCATAAGAGTGAGGTTGTCAACTCTATGGTTCTTGATACCTACAAACGCGGAGATCTGGTTTGCGCCATCTGCGCTTCTCCTGCCTTTGTCCTAGCTCCCACAGGAATCCTGAACGGCAAGAAAGCCACCTGCTATC
>JAFZUN010000179.1 GCA_017618315.1 Spirochaetales bacterium | reverse complement strand
GATCTCCAGCAGGTTAAGGCATCAGAGGAAGGTTGATTTTCCGCTTCCAGATGGGCCTATGACTACAACGACATCGCCTTTTTTGATTTTGTATGAGACATCATCGAGGGCCTTGAGCCCACCGTTGTAGAAATGCTTGCAGAGGTTGTTGACCGTTATTATCTCATCTCTTGTCGCCACGGCTCATCCTCCTCTCAAAGTATGCGATTATCTTGCTGGTCGGGAATGTCAGACAGAAGTAGACTGCTGTTGCAATAAGAAGCGGCTCCGCTATCCTGTATGTCGCGCCTTTTGTGGTGGCAACTGCATACATGATTTCCTGCACTCCGATTGTGTAGCAGATCGATGACTCCTTGATGATTGTGACAAACTCATTGGCTATTGCCGGAAGTATGTTTTTGATGGCCTGTGGAAGCACTATCTCCATCAAAGTCTGCCTGGAAGTGAGACCTAAGGACCTCGCTGCTTCTGTCTGCCCATGATCGATTGACTGGATTCCTGCCCTGATTATCTCGGACAGATATGCTCCGGAGTTCATGGAGAGAGCCACGACCCCGGGGAAGAAACGCTCGAATCTGATGAAACCGAACAGCTTGAAGTTCGGCAGGCTTGCCTTGGCGAACACCACGTAGTAGATGATGAAGAGCTGGACCAGCATAGGGGTGGCCCTGAAGAGCTCAACATAGGCTGTGGCGAACCATGAGAGCGGTTTTATCTTGGACATCCTCATCAGTGCCAGCGCAAGGGCGAGGATGAAGCCGAAGAGAACCGTCAGGGCTGACAGCGACAATGTGCATATCAGCCCTTCCTTGAACAGTTGGATATATTGCCAGGTCTTGGCGAATCCTGCGGATGAAAACATCGTTTACCTTAATTGAGCAGACCTTCAATGATGTTTCCGGTTGCCTTCTCGTTGGCCTCTGCTACGAATGCGTTCATGCTTCCGTCGGAAAGTGCCTGCTTGATGGCTCTGTTTACGCCTTCAAGAAGTGCGAAGTTGCCCTTTGAGACTCCGATTGCGGATCCCTCTGTGTCATATGGGACATCGAGCACCAGCTCAAGATCCGGATAGTTCTTCTGGTATGCGCTTGCCACGACTGTCTCGATGTATGCGCCGCTGATCTTGCCTGTGATGAGCTCTGCAATGATGTCGGTGACCTTTGAGAGGGCAATGATGTCTGCATCAGGAGAATACTTGGCGGCAAGATCCATCTGGATTGATCCGACCTGAGCTGCAATTGAGTACTCCTTCTTGTTTGTGTCCTCAAGGCTCTTGAACTTGCCTGCGTTTGCCTTTGTGGTGACGAATGACTGTCCGCCCTCATAGTATATGACTGAGAACTCCATGATCTCGGCTCTGCTGGGATCTGGTGAGTAACCGGCAATACCAAGGTCGACGTTCTTGTTCTGGACTTCCATCAGTGTTCCGTCAAAGTCCATCGGGATGACCTCGAGCTTGAGTCCGAGATAATCTGCGATGTACTGTGCCAGGCTCATGTCAAAACCTGCGAGGGTAGGCGTTCCGTCATCTGCGATTGAATAGAACTCATACGGGGCAAAGTCAGGTGAGGTTGCCACTGTGAGAGTTCCGTTGCTGACTGTCTTGATTGCGCTCTTGAGCTGGTCAAGTGTCATTGCGCTGTAGTCTGTGTTATCTGCTGCCTGCTCCTTTGCCGCACTTGCGAAAAGCGGGGTGAAGAGTGCTGCGATTAAAAGGATAATTGCAATTTTTTTCATGTTGTTACCTCTTTCTAGCTGAAGTTATACGTTTTTATGTTCTGATTAATGCATTTTTATGCAAAAATCGGTTTGTATCTGAGATACTGCCACTTTTGGAAAAGAATGTCCATACCTTTTTTGTATTCTTTTACGAATGCTGGAAGAGCATCGGAAAGTCATGCTACAATTCCTTTTGAGGAAAGGGTCATGAGAAAAAGATTATTTGAGATAATTGAGACCTCACAGGGAAATGATATTCTAAGCTCATTCTATGATTACATGATGATAGCGGTAATCATCACCAGTCTGGTTCCGTTGGCTTTCAAGCAGACGACTCCGATTTTTGTTGTCATCGAAAAAGTGACAGTCTTTATTTTCATTGTCGATTACCTGCTGAGACTGCTTACTGCTGACTACAAGCTGAAGAAGGGCTGGCTCTCATTTATCTTATATCCGTTTACGATAATGGCCCTGATAGATCTTCTGTGCATTCTTCCGTCTTTCACGTCTCTGGCTCCCGGTTTCAAGCTGTTCAAGGTGCTGAGGCTTCTCAGGGCATTCAGGGTACTCAGAGCTGCAAAAATGCTAAGGTACTCGAAGAGCGTGCTGTTGATAACTGATGTCATGAAGGAGCAGAAATCACCGCTTATCGCCGTATGTGTGCTTGCCATCTCCTATATTCTGATTTCTGCTCTGGTGATCTTCAATGTTGAGCCAGATACATTTGGTAATTTCTTCGATGCTATCTATTGGGCGACTGTCAGCCTGACCACTGTGGGCTATGGTGACATCTACCCGGTATCTGAAGCAGGAAGGGTTATCACAATGATATCGTCCTTCTTCGGAATAGCGGTCATAGCTCTCCCTGCCGGCATCATCACCGCCGGATTCATGGACAAGCTTCATGAGAAGCAGGAGGAAGAGGGGAATCCGAAGGGTGAGAAGAACGATAAGAAATAAAGTGGCTGTATCTTTTCACTGATAATTGCCTTACAATTGAATCATCTTTTAGTAGAAAGGTGATGACATGAAGAGAATCCTTTACATACTGATGATAATCGTGCTCCTTCTCACTTTCGTGGCATGTGACGGTACACCGGAGAAATCTGACTCAGACAGCGGTCAGAACAGCAGCCAGAGTGATGACCAAGGCGGTGGAGATCAAGGCGGAAGTCCGGCAGATGACCAGGGTCAGAGTGGCGGTGGACAAACCGATCCTGTGCCTAAAGCGACGTTCACTGTCACATTCATCCAAGGGGAAGAGGATCCTGTCGTTGAGAAATATGAGGAAGGGGATCCTCTCTGGCTTCATGCACCGAATCTGGGAACACATAACGTGTTGAACTACTACTACAACTGGGATGCGGAGCTTGATGCAGAAGTCTCATCCGACATGACAGTCACCAGGATTGAAAATGAGGGATATGCGGTTTTCTTCATGAATGTTGAAAAGCACGCTATAAAAATCATCGCCAAGGAAACATGGACAACCCTTCCTGTCTCTGATTTCCCGGCTCTTCCGGAGATTGAAGGCTATACTGGCGTGTGGGATCCGGCTGAGGACATCGTATCTCCACCAACCGGGAAAACAGAAGTCACAAGCTGGTACTACAGCACAGAGAAACACCCCAACACGGGAATGTCCAAGT
>JAFZUN010000022.1 GCA_017618315.1 Spirochaetales bacterium | reverse complement strand
CTGCAAGCTCAAGAGCCTTACCCTGTATCTTCAGACTTTTGCCGTGACAACTGCAGTGATGCAGACAGAAGAGGCCCTCAGGCGAGTGGCATATGAGGCGGTGCAGGACTGGAATGAGGAGCACATTGTCTACGGTGAGATCAGGTTTGCCCCGATCCTCCACACGACATTGGGGCTCTCCATGGATGATGTGGTCCAGGCAGTTCTGGCAGGCCTTGAGCAGGGCAGGAAAGAGACCGGCGTCCAGTTCGGCCTGATTTTGTGCGCTATGCGCAACCAGAGCCCCAACATCAGCCTAGAGATAGCAAAGCTTGCCGTGGCATACCGTGACAGGGGAGTCGTGGGCTTTGACCTTGCCGGTGACGAGAAAGGCAATCCCCCGAAGGACCACATAGAGGCCTTCCAGTACATCCGCAACAAGAACTTCAACATGACCATCCATGCGGGCGAGGCATTCGGGCTTGACTCCATCTGGCAGGCAATCCAGGTCTGCGGCGCCCAGAGAATCGGCCATGGAACAAGACTTGTGGATGACATGAGCCTTGACGGCCTGCGAATTGAGAAGATGGGGGATCTTGCCCACTTTGTGCAGGACAAGAGAATCCCGCTTGAGATGTGCCTTTCCAGCAACATAGGCACAGGAGCCGCAAAGAGCTTCGGGACACACCCGTTCATCGTGTTCTTCAGGAACCATTTCAGAGTGTTCCTGTGCACCGACAACAGGCTGATGAGCAATACGAGCCTCACCAATGAGATGAGAATTGCGACGGAGAATTACGGGCTGACACTCAAGGACCTTGAGAGAATCAGCGTCAATGCCATGAAGAGCGCGTTCATTCATCATGATGAGAAGCTGAATCTCATATACGATGTGATCAAGAAGCAGTGTGCCGACATCCGCAAGGAATTCGGCTATTCTGACTGGAACTGAGCGGAAGGACTGTTATGACGGAGAAGAGAGACTGGAATTTCCTGTTCAAATTGTTTCTTGTGCTTTCGCTGGCAATTGCAGTTCTGGTTGCCGTGTTTGTCTCAATCAACAAATCAGGTACACCGTCACTTACAATGGGGTCAGTCACGGAGATCAATGACGGATGGGTTGTAATATCAGAGAAAGGAGATATGCCCGAGTTCACTGATTTTGAGACCCAGCTGGATGTTAAGGATATTGTCCTGAGCAGGATATTCATCTTTCCTTATGGAAGCAGTGATGACACATTGAAGTTCAGCACCAACTACTGCGCCGTTGAGGTTTATCAGGACGGCATGTTGAAATTTTCCCTCTGGAGTGACGAAGAAGCAGATTCCGGCCGTCTTCTTGGAAAAACGGATGTTTTCGTGGGTCTCAATGTTATTCAGGGAGAGGCTTCAGAGGTTGAGGTGCATCTGCATTCCTCTGTTCCCATTACCGTGGGAAACTTCTATCTCGGTAAGGCTTCCGACATCCTGCTTGGCAGTTTCACCGAGGCTATGCCTGCAATCATATTTGTCACGGCATCCGTCGTTATGGTCATTGCAATGCTGCTCATTGCATTCCTGGGCCGTAAGAAATACATCATATCAAGGACTTATTTCTATTTCCTTTACTTTGTGCTTGCCTGTGCTATTTGGGTATTCACGAATATCAAGATTTTCACCTATTTCGGAATAGATGCTGCGGTTCTCACCATCACATCATATGAATGCTTCCTGTTTATTCCGCTTCCGCTGAGCATTTACCTTTACTGCTCCTTCAAGCGCTTCAGGACCATTGATCTAGTTCTTGCGTGGGCTTCTGTTCTCAACCTTATCATCATTACGATCCTTCACATATCCAAGGCTGTGAGTTTCGCGGAGTCATCCGTATCATCCATCATCATAATCTGTCTCTGTCTTATAGCTGCACTGGTGCAGTCCGTTGCCGATTATGAGATGGATAAGAGCAAGTCCGCCATGTCAATGCTGGTCGGTATTGTCCTGATGGGAGCTGGAGCTGCGATTCAGATCATCAGATATTTCAAGGAGGGCGGACTGTTCCTGTCGGTATTCCTGATATTGGGAATGTTCCTCTTCAACTTCACGCAGATGATCACCATCATCAGCGGTATATTCACGCTGGTTGGTGAGGGAAGAAAGGCAGGTGACTATCTTGTGATGGCTAAGACAGATCCTCTTACCGGTTTGGGCAACAGACGTGCGCTTGATCTCTTTATCCACGAGATTTCAGAGAAGGACACGCCGTTCTTCCGTCTGGGATGCATAGTCTGTGACCTGAACGACCTGAAGAAGACCAACGATGTGTACGGCCATGCTATCGGAGACCAGCTGATCAAGGATTTCGCACACTGCCTTGAGGTCTGCTTCGAGGACAGGGGAATCCCGTTCAGGACCGGTGGAGACGAATTCTACATCCTTTTCAGCGATGTCGAGGTTGACATGGCCGCCATGATGAGACGTCTGGTCATAGGAATTGAGGGCTCAAACACAAACGCAAACTACAGGATCTCATGCTCTAGCGGCTGCTATGCCGACTACGTGCCATCGCATAACGAGCAGGCCATCTGGGACATCATCAAGTTTGCCGATGCAGAGATGTACAAGCAGAAACGCAAGGACCGTGAATCCCGAGCTGTAGGGGGGGGGTATGAAGCCCCAGATGAGCTGATATAAGGGACTGAAAAAAGAACTGCCGGGGATTTCTCTCCGGCAGTTTTATATTACATCAAAGCCCGAACTTATAAACCCTTACATGAGCTTTGCAATTAGGGTCTTTATCTCGTCCGCGATGTTGTCCAGGTCAAAGCTCAGGACCTCGTCCTCCTTGCCTCTGACCTTGACCTCGCATTTTCCTTCCTTGAAGCTCCTGTTGCCCAGTGTGATTCTGATCGGAATACCGATGAGATCTGCATCAGCGAACTTCACGCCGGCTGATTCCTTGCGGTCATCGTACAGCACCTCGATTCCCGCGGCCTCAAGATCACTGTAGATCTTCTCTGACACATCGTTGTCCTTGATCAGGCTGATGAAGTGGACCTGATAAGGTGCGACGGCAATCGGGAGCTTAAGGCCGTTCTCGTCGTTGTACTCCTCACAAAGACATGCAAGAAGTCTTCCGATCCCTATGCCGTAGCTTCCCATGATCACAGGCTTTCTCTGACCGTTCTCGTCCTGATAGTAGCAGTTCATGGCCTCCGAGTATCTTGTACCGAGCTGGAAGATGTTTCCGACCTCAACGCCCTTTGAGGCTGAGAGCGGCTTCCCACAAGTGGGGCACCTGTAGCCGTCAGCGGCGCTTGCGATATCCGCAACTGTTCCGTTGTAGTCTGTGCCGAAGTTTGTGTTTTTAAAGTGGAAGCCTTCCTTGTTG
>JAFZUN010000178.1 GCA_017618315.1 Spirochaetales bacterium | reverse complement strand
GATTGCTAGAATAAACTTAAAAAAATGTAAGGTTATCTCACTGGATGTGCCATCAGGTATGGGTGATTCAGTTCCTTATGACAAATCCATCAAGGCGGATAAGACTATCTGCATGGGAGTCCTGAAGAGTACGCTTTTTTTGCCCCGGAACCGCGATTTTTCAGGTGAGATTCTTATAACAGATCCAATCTTTCCTGCGTCTGTAGTACCTGAATCAGATATAAGGCTTTTAGATGATAAGGATCTCTTATCAATTCATTTCAAAGGCTCTGATTACAAACGTTCCAGAGGCCACATTGCCATTATCGGCGGAAGCGGAAGGTTTACAGGCGCTGTCACTCTGGCAGCCAGAGCCGCCTTCCATTCAGGTGCGGGTCTTGTTACTGTCTTCACTGACGAACGGCTTATTCCCATCATTTCCAAGGCAGTCCCCTCCGCCATGGTCGGTAGCTACGATGATGTAAAGAATACAGACCTTTCTTCATTTGACTGTGTGCTTTGCGGCCCGGGCATGGGCAAGAATCATGATGATATGGTCTCACTTTGTATTGATCAGGCACGTAAGGTTGTCATAGATGCAGATGGAATCAGGGCATTCTCAAGACTCCATGCAGACGGCAAGGGCAAGTGCATACTTACTCCGCACCCAGGAGAGTATGCGGCATTACTTTCCTCCTTCCTGCCGGAAGCAGACATCTCCATACCATCATCATTCATCAGTACACTTGAGACCCTATCGGAGATCACAGGCTGTCAGATCATATACAAGGCAAATACCGTTTGGGTACGCTCACCAAACAGGATCTCTGTCATTGACGGTCAGAACCCCTCACTTGGAACAGCAGGCTCAGGCGATGTGCTCTCCGGAATCACTGCTTCCCTCTTTGCGGCAGGAAGAGAAGACGCTGCAGCAAATGCGGCACTGATCCACCAAAAGGCCGGAGCCCTTGCCCGAGACGCCTATGGTTTTTACTCCTCAGATGAGCTTATCCGCTTCATCGGCAAAGCCGCTACAAAATAGCCACAAGTGCATCCTTTAGTACCTGAGAGAAATTCACTCCTGCCTTCTCTGCTTTCTTGTTGAGCCATGAAGGAATGGACAAGGTTTTCTTGACAGCTTTGTTGTCAAACTTCTTTCTCCACTCATCTGTGTCCGCAAGAACGTATGAGGCAATTGCATTACTTTGCTTGATCTTTTCCATCGGGCTTGACGCAGGAAGAGCTGTTCCGTCATCCTCATAACTTGCAAGCATCATAGAAAGCGCATCCTCAGCCATGCTGATGGCTTCTGGCATGGAGTCTGCACATGTGAAACATCCGGAGACATCAGGAAAGCTCACATTGAAGCCACCTTCCTCCGCTGATTCAAACAATGCTGGATAAACATATTTCATTTTCACCTCCCATCAATCCAATAAACCTGCATACTTCAATATATTGAGTGCAGTTCCTTTCTTTAAATCGCCTTTATGCCTTGGAAGAGCGACCTTCCTTCCGTCTGGTGAAATCGCTAAATCATGATTTGCCCCATGCTGTATCTTCCAACCAGCTCTTTTCAACCTTGAGTCAATTTCTTTTCTCGTCAAAGGCTCCTCCTTATTATCATACGTATTATTACGTATTGTCAATAGGATGCAGACCAGAGTCTCATCTTTTCATAGCCATATACGAGAAAAGTGACGGAAATATTTCAGCTAATGAGTATTATTCTGAAGTTTTTATGTTGTTCTCAGCTCTTGGACAAGAACTCGCAAGACTTTTTGTAGTCGTGGAAGATGCGCTCCCTGTCCATGGTCAGGAAATTGACGTTCTCATAGAGGATCTTTCCGTCCACCATGGTCATGCAGACATCGCTTGCCTGGGCCGAGTATGCTATAAGCGCAAGTGTGTCATGGTCAGGCACCATGTGCGGGGCGTCGAGGTTGATGGCGATTATGTCGGCGCACTTTCCGACCTCAAGGCTTCCGGTATCTGGCCTGCCCTGTGCCATGGCTCCGTTGACTGTAGCCATCTTGATGACATCTGCAGGCTTCATAATGGTCGGGTCGGTATGGTAGCCGTTGTGGATCACGGATGCAAGATGAATCTCCTCGAACATGTTCACGTTGTTGTTGCTGGCACTTCCGTCGGTGCCCAGAGCCACATTGATTCCCCTATCCAGCATCTTCTGCACAGGAGCAAACCCGCTTCCGAGCTTCATGTTGCTTGAAGGGTTATGAACGGCAGTAACGCCCTTGTCCTTCATGATGGCCATGTCCTCATCTGAAACCCAGACACAGTGTGCTGCATAAGTGGGGACATTGAAGAACCCCAGCTTGTTGAACCACCCCGCTGGTGTTATTCCACGCTTATTGATGCAGTTCTCATGCTCAGTGCGTGTCTCCGAGAGATGGATGTGGAGCCTTCCTCCAAGAGTCTGTATCTCTTCAGCCCATTTCTCAGCTATCCTGTCGGCAATTGTGTACTCCGCATGGACACTCCAGTCCACATGAAGGCGCCCGTCATAGGCATTGTAGAATTCCTTGTGGAACTCAAGAGCCTCAACCCTGTTCTGGAATGTAAGGTAATCGGTGTTCTCATCGCCTCCCATCACAACACGGCAGAGGTCGGCCTTTATCCCGCTCTCTCCGATGACCTTCTGTGTGACCATCGGTTTAAGGTACATATCTGAGAAACTGGTGGTTCCGCCTGCGAGCATCTCAAGAACCACCATCTCCATCCCACTGACTAATTCCTGCTCGCGCATCCTGCCTTCAACGGGCCAGATGGTGTTCAGCCAGTCCTGAAGAGGAAGGTCGCTTCCAATGCCCTTGAGGAGGTTCATGGCACTGTGTGCATGACCGTTCACAAGGCCTGGCATCAGGAGCCGATCATGCATGTCCTTTTCTGAATCATAGGGAAATGATGGCCTATTTGTACCTATATAGTTAATCTTTTTTCCGGATACTCCAAGAAATGCGCCATCAAGAACCTTGAAGGAGCCATTCACAGTAGCCAGAATCCTGGCATTCTTGAACAATACAGACACACTAGCCTCCTGTCATATGGAAGATACAATATCCTCAAGAAGTGCACTGAATGCAGGCGCTACGGCAGCAGCATTCAAATTCACCTCAGACCCGTCCACATTTTCCTCTGTCATACCTGTTGCCATGTTTGTCAGAAGTGCAAGACCCAGCAGTCTCATGCCGCAGTGCGCCGCAGTCAGTGCCTCCGTCACGGTGGACATTCCAACAGCATCAGCGCCCAGAATGCGGGCTGCCCGTATCTCTGATGCGGTCTCGAACTGAGGTCCGGGGAAGAACATGTAGACTCCCTCATGGACTTTCATCCTGGATCTTTTCGCACATTCTTTGGCAATCTCTCGGAGCTTCTCTGTATACAGGTCTGTCACACCGAAGAACCTGGGACCCAGCTCACTGACGTTCGGCCCTCTCATGGGACTTCCGCCGTAAAGCTTTATGTGGTCGCGGATCAACATGGCATCACCCACATGGAAATCAGGGTTGCAGGATCCTGCTGCGTTTGTCAGAACCAGTGTCTTAACACCAAGCACATGCAGCACATGCACCGGGATGTTGAGCTCCTCCATGGAGTAACCCTCATAGAAATGGAATCTGCCGTTCATGCAGATGATGTACTTGCTTCCGACATAACCTGCAACAAGCTGGCCTGCATGGTCCGGATTTGTGGTCACCGGAAATCCGGGGATATCAGCATAATTAATTGTGACAGCATCTGTGATCTTCTTTGCAAACGGCGCACAGCCTGTGCCAAGGACAACCGCAACGGAAGGGACCTCACGGATCCTTTCTCTAATGTATGAGGCTGCCTTAACATAGAAATCGTAAGTATACCCTTTCTCCATACCAAGTTACCTCAGTTGAGCGGAATCTCGACTGGCTTTCCGACACAGCGTGCCATATGGTAGATCTTGGCAGCATCCTCTATGTATGTTGCCCTGGTATATGCAAGATCAATGTCCGGGCCCACAGCAACCACCCCGTGGTTGGCCAAGAGGCATCCGCCCATATCTCCAAGGTCTCGGGCTGCGTTCAGCCCCAGCTGAAGTGATCCTGTCGGGGCATATTCTGCAAGAGGCACCGGGCCTCCCAGCCATGGCTGCATCTCTATCAGAATCAGAGGAATGCTCTCACGGATCACGGCAAACGCTGTGGCGTATGGAGAGTGGGTGTGGACAATCGCTCCTACGGAAGGCTTAGCCCTGTAGATTTCGGCGTGAAGTCTCCACTCTGATGAGGGTTTTCCGTCATCGGGACCCTTGATGACCTGGCCGTCAAATGTCATTATCACAATGCGCTCGGCTGTCATGGTGTCATAGCTCTCTGAGCTAGGGGTTATGGCAAACATGTCCTCACGTCCCGGAATGCGGATGCTGATGTTCCCGCTGGTGGCGGAGACCAGATGCTCGGCATACATTCTCTGCGAGCATTCGACTATCCTCTTTCTGATTCTCTCATACATCATAAGCCGATTATATACAATTTAATACTGTCAAACAATTGTCACTTTTGCCCCTTGTCAGTAATATTCAAGTGTTATTCATCTTACATTTAGAAAGGTGCTGAATGCTCAAGACAATATTGAAAAACATAGGACAGTACAGGAAATACGCCATCCTGACACCTGTACTCACAGCCTGCGAGGTCATGATGGAAATCCTGATTCCGTTCGTGACCGCAATGATAATCGACAAAGGCATCTCCGCCGGGCACATCGGCAACATATTCCTCTACGGGGGAATAATGCTCGTTCTGGCCTTCATCAGCCTCTTCTTCGGTGTAAAGGCAGGACGCACGGCCGCCGTGGCATCCACCGGATTCGCGTCCAACCTGCGAGATGCGATGTACGACAAGATACAGGCATTCTCATTCTCAAACATCGACCGTTTCAGCACGGCAGGCCTGGTCACCAGGATGACAACCGATGTCACAAGCATAGAGAACGCCTTCCAGATGATGATCCGCATAGCCGTCAGGGCTCCCCTCATGCTGATCCTGAGCATGACGATGTGCTTCATGATCAACGTCAGGCTCACCCTTATTTTCCTAGCCGCGCTTGTGGTGCTGGCAATCGGGCTTTTCGGCATCATGCGTCTGGTTATGCCAATCTTCAGGAAGATGTTCGAGAAGTACGATGAGTTCAACGCCAGCATCCAGGAAAACGTGACCGGAATCCGTGTGGTCAAGGCATTCGTCAGGGAGGACTTCGAGAAGGAGAAGTTCGGAAAGGCCGCCTGGCAGATCTACTCCCTCTCCGTCAAGGCCGAGAGTATCCTTGCATTCAATGCTCCGATAATGCTTTTGGTAATTTACACCAGCACAATCCTCCTTTCCTGGTTCGGAGCCCATTTCATTGTCTCCGGAACCATGACCACGGGCAATCTGACATCGCTCTTCAGCTACGTGCTGAGCATGATGATGTCGCTGATGATGGTCTCTATGGTGTTTGTCATGCTCACAATGAGCCTTGCATCGGCAAAGAGGATATCGGAGGTTCTGAACGAGGAACCGGACCTCAAGAATCCTGACAACCCCGTCATGGATGTCAAAGACGGATCGATTGACTTCAACAATGTCAGCTTCGCATACAGAAGCGGAAGCGGAGAGGACACCCTCCATGGCATAGACCTTCACATAAAATCCGGCGAGACCATCGGAATCATCGGAGGAACCGGAAGCGGAAAGTCCACTCTGGTCAGCCTGATCTCAAGGCTTTACGACGTGACCGAAGGCTCCGTCATGGTCGGAGGGGTCGATGTCAGGCAGTACGACATGGAGGTCCTGAGAAATCAGGTCTCAGTGGTGCTCCAGAAGAACGAGCTCTTCAGCGGCACCATATTGGAGAACCTCAGATGGGGAAACGAGAATGCAACTGAAGAGGAGTGCCGCGAGGCCTGCATCATGGCCTGTGCCGATG
>JAFZUN010000177.1 GCA_017618315.1 Spirochaetales bacterium | reverse complement strand
CTGATCATAGGAGGCCAACTCCCACAGGTCAAAGGATATTTCGCCGGTGCAGCTCTCTTTTGGCTTCAGCTGGGCTGTCTTTGAGAATCCTGCACGATCCGGATAGGGCTTTCCGAGCTTGCCCTGAGGGCAGCTGACATAGACCTGCACGACTTCCTTTCCCGCATACTTGCCTGTGTTTGTGACATCTGTTCTCACAATGACCTTGCTGCCGTCAAGCTCAACAGGGTGAGTCTCGGTCTTGAATGTCGTGTATGAGAGGCCGAACCCGAACGGGAAGAGTGCATCTTTTCCGACTGAGTCGAAGTATCTGTATCCGACGTAAATGCCTTCCTTGTAGTCTGCATTGTCACAGTCCCCGAAGGTCCCTATCTGAGGGTAGTCGGCAAAGGCTGTCCATGTGGTTGTGAGTTTTCCGGAGGGGTTCTGTTTGCCCAAAAGGATGTCTGCAAGGGCAGATCCCGTCTCAACTCCAAGCTGGGAGAGGATCAGGATGTTTTTCACATCATCAAGGCCGCTGAGGTCAACAGGAGCACCGGAATTGATTACCAGCATGAATTTCTTATATGCCTTGCTGAGTTTCAGGATATCGCGTCTTTCTGAATCTGTGAGCTGGACATCACCTTTGCAGCTCTGCCTGTCGTTACCTTCTCCCGAGTCCCTGGCAAGAACGAAGATGCACGCGTCCGCCTCAAGATCCAGCGGAAGATCATACTCAGGCTCAGCCATTGTCATTCCCATGCCGTAGGTCACTGCCATCTGGTGATGGGCTCTTGCCTCTGCCTTGACCTGTCTGATGAATGCTTCTTTTGCGTCTGAACAGACCTTGTCGTAAGCGTCTAACCAGCTCTTGGTGGTGATTGTAAAGCCTGCATCCTCAAGGCCTTTCTCGACGTTTATGAAGTAACGCGAGTTGACCTCTCCCGAGCCTTTTCCACCCTTGACGGTCTTTCTGACTCCGTTTCCGACTGCCGCTATCCTGCAAGGCTTGTCCAGCGGAAATGATCCGTCTTTTCTGAGAAGCACTGTGCACTCGGAAAGCGCTGGCATGAGCATCTCAAGGTGTCTTATTTCATGATCGAGCAACTGCATGTGATGGTTTCTCCCTACGGTCAATGATAAGGCAGATGTCTGTGTTTTGCAATTTCCATGTGTTTGTGCTACAACATATCCGGGTTCTGGAGGCATCAATGAAGCTGGATCTTAATAAGGCAGTCACAAAAGTCAAGGAGAGAATCGCAGCTGAGAGGACTTACTCCGGCATGGACCGGATTCCGGACGGAAGAGCCTCAGAGAACCTTATCCCAGGCTGCCTTGTCCTTGAGGGCGGAGCCTTCAGGGGCCTTTATACCCAAGGGGTTCTGGACTACTGGATGATGCATGAAATGAACATCAGTGATGTCATAGGTGTGAGCGCCGGGGCTCTCTCTGCAGCAGCATACATGTCAGGGCAGATAGGGCGCTCTGCCAGGGTGAACATCGGATACAGGCATGACACCAATTACATAGGCGTTGGCGCAATCCGCAGGGCGCACAGTCCAATAAACCTTGATTTCCTCATCCATGACTATGACCAGATAGAGCCTCTGGACCTTGAGCGCTTCTATGACAGCAGAAGGCGTCTTGTTGCCGTAGCCACGGACTGTGACACCGGAGAGCCCGCTTATCTTGAGCGCGGAAAATGCTCGGACATGTTCCAGGCCATGAAGGCCACAGCCTCAATGCCTTTCATCTCCCCGATGGTGGAGATGGACGGAAGGCATTATCTTGACGGCGGCTGCAGCTGCAATGTCCCTTACAGGTGGGCCATTGAGCAGGGGTATGAGAAGATTGTGGTCATAAAGACCCATGACGCCACATACCGCAACCCTGATCCCCAGGAGAAGAAGACAGCAAGGCGCGTCTACCGCAGGCATCAGGCTTTTGCAGAGGTTTTGGACAGAAGCGATATCCGCTACAACGCAGAGTATGATGAGCTTGACCGGCTTCAGAAAGAGGG
>JAFZUN010000176.1 GCA_017618315.1 Spirochaetales bacterium | reverse complement strand
GGGAGGCAATCGTCACATTCAACATCGTGGAGGGACAGCAGTGGTTCTACGGCGGAATGGAGGTTGACGGAAACACCATCTTCTCTGATGACGAGATCCGCACGGTACAGTCGATGAAAGAGGGTTCTGTGCTGAACCTCGAGTCTGTCCAGAACGAATACAGCAATATCGCTGACCTTTATTACAACGAGGGATATATCTACAACGGAATGGATGTGTTCAACATCAGGGATGACACGAACATGACGGTTAAGTTCTACCTGACCATCACGGAAGGACCTCAGGCCATTGTTGAGCAGATCCTGATCTCAGGTCTGGGGAAGACCAAGGATTACGTCATGAGGCGTGAGCTTGAGATCAAGCCAGGTGACATCTTCTCAAAGCAGAAGCTCATAACCAGCGCCCAGAACCTCTACAACACAGGTCTTCTCTCGAATCTCGACTATGATCTGATGTACGGACAGGGCGAGAACGGTGTGATTCTTGAGTTCATGCTTGAGGAAGGAAACTCGAAGGACATTCAGTTCGGTGCCACGTTCGGAGGCACTCTCAATTCCTTCCCGGTCTCAGGCTTTGTCCAGTGGACTGACCACAACCTGGGCGGAAGAGGGCAGGAATTCGGCGTGAACCTGTCACTTTCTCCTGACACACAGTCAATCAACATAAGTTTCGGAGACAAATGGTTCAAGGACTGGAGATGGTCCAACTCGTTCAGCTTCGGATTCTCGCACTCAAGGTACTCCAATGAGCTGCAGCTCGGAACAGGAGCTCCTGTATACTACAACGGAAGAAACAGCTCCGAGACATGGCCTCTGGGCTACTCAAGCGCAGAGCAGTGGGCTGCCGCCAACAATGAGTATCCGGCAACCAAGGACCTGATGAAGTATGACCTCATGACATTCTCCGTCGGATACAACACCGGTTACACATTCATCTTCGATGTCGGTCGTCTCTCAGTCTACGGCGGAGCATCCGTCAGCCTGAACAAGGCCCTCTATGACTCAAAGTTCATGCCGTTCGAGAAGCTGATCTATCAGTACGGACTCAAGTGGCAGTTCTCCAACAAGCTCTCGTTCGGTGTCCAGTGGGACGGAAGAGACTACATCACAAATACGACAAAGGGTTATGTCCTGAGCACAAGCCTCACATATGCCGGAGGTATTCTCGGAGGTCTGTCGAACTACATCAAGGTCTCACAGAACGCCGCTGGCTATATCAAGCTGTTCTCTTTCCATCTCAATGAAGACACCGTAAAGAACATTATGCTCTGCGTGTCGACATCCGCCAACTTCATGCTCCCGCAGCTTTACAACTACGAGAAGCAGGGACTGAGGTTCTGGGATCCGAAGCTCGGTGCCACCAAGTATGAGATGCTTTACATCGACGGTATGACCATCGGACGTGGCTTCAACATGGTCATAGACCAGGCGTTCCTCTGGGACAACATGCTTGAGATCAGCTATGTGCTTGTAGACAACATCCTTCAGGCGGAGCTCTTTGTCAGCGCCACAGGCGTGAACTCCGAGCTCTCACAGATCAAGGACGGTATCAACTGGTACTTTGCCGCCGGCGGCGGACTCAAGCTTAAGATCTCAGGCTTCCCGCTTGGTCTTTATCTTGTCAAGAACGCCACGTATAAGTTCCCGAGCGTCTCCAGCACTGCAGGAGAGAGGACATTCCAGTGGCTTGGAGGAAACTACTTCCACGGAAGCAGCGAGACCAGCGGAATGAGCCTGGTTCTTGCTATCTCGACCAGCCTTATCTGATACGGGAGCTTTTCTGTGGCCGAGACTCCTCTGATGAAGCAGTATAGGGATATGAAAAAAGAGCACTCTGACATGGTGCTCTTTTTCCGTGTCGGTGACTTCTATGAGATGTTCGATGATGATGCGAGAGAGGTATCGGCCCTCCTGAATCTGACATTGACCCACAAGGGCGATGACCCCATGTGCGGTATTCCGTACCATGCGGCACGCAATTACATCAAAAGACTCCTGGATGCCGGAAAGAAGATAGCCATCTGCGAGCAGATGGAGCTCTCCGAGAACTCCAAGTCCCTGGCACGCAGGGAGGTGGTTCGCATAGTCACACCTGCGACCGTGGTTGACGAGGATTATCTCGATGACCGCAGCTTCAACTACATAATCTGCTTCTTCCAGCAGTCCATGGCCTTCTGTGATGTCTCAACAGGTGATTTCCATATGCGTTCCCTGGATCCGAAGAACAGGGTGCAAGCGGTGCGAACAGCCCTTGAGCAGCTTTCACCGAGGGAAATACTGGT
>JAFZUN010000021.1 GCA_017618315.1 Spirochaetales bacterium | reverse complement strand
TATCTTGAGAAGATGCCTGCGACAATCGTTCTTGCAGCCGCATCGATTCTGGTTTCAATCATAATATCAATACCTCTGGGGATTTATTCCGCCATCAAGCGCGGAACATTCACCGATAACACCTGCATGGTCTTGAGCTTCTTGGGACTCTCAATCCCCAACTTCTGGCTGGGACTCATGCTCATCATCACAATTGCACTGAATGTCAAATGGATACCCACAAGCGGTTTCCGCGGCATTGCCAGTGTCATCCTTCCGGCAATCACGGTAGGTACCGGTCTTACCGCCACGCTTGCAAGGACCACAAGATCATCAATGCTTGATGTCCTGAACCAGGATTATCTCAGGACAGAGAGAGCCAAGGGAAACAGTGAGTTCCGTGTTGTCATGAGATTTGCACTTGTGAATGCACTGATTCCTATCATCACCATCGCCGGCGGACAGTTCGCCGCATGTCTCGGAGGCTCGGTTCTGACCGAGACGATATTCGCCTGGCCGGGGGTGGGCAAACTGATAATAGACAGCGTGAACTCGCGTGATGTGCCTATGGTTGTAGGCTGCATCATCTTAAAATCGTTCAGTATAGGACTGGTCGTTCTGGGTGTTGACCTCCTGTACGCAGTCATTGACCCCAGAATCAAAGCCATGTATGCAAGAGGCAGAAGGAGGAGCAGATGAGCAGGAAGAAAGAAGTCCGGGGCTCGGAAGAACTCCTTGTCTCTAAAAAATATGTAAGACAGAGCCAGATAAGGATTATCCTGCACAACCTGAGAAAGAACAAGGGTGCGATGATCGGACTGGCCATAATTGTGCTTCTGGTGCTTGTGTCCTGTTTCGCCGATGTCCTTTTCGATTACGACACCGAGATTGCGGGACTTGATATCTCTCAGAAGCTGATCCGTCCTTGTAAGGAGCACATCTTCGGAACGGATGATCTGGGACGCGACATCTTCAAGCGTGTTCTTTATGGTGCAAGATACTCATTGGGCGTCGGATTCGCCGCCACGATGATAGGAATGGTCATTGGCGTCATCTTCGGTGCTATTGCCGGATACTACTGCGGCCTTGCCGAGGACATAATCATGAGGCTCAACGACGTGCTTTCCGCCGTGCCCTCAATCCTGATGGGAATTGTCATAGTCTCCGCGCTGGGGGCATCCACGTTCAACCTGATGCTGGCCATAGGAATAACCAGCGTGCCGCAATTCGTGCGAATAACGCGTGCCGCGGTTCTTTCTGTGCGCAATCAGGAATATGTGGAGGCCCTGAAGGCCACGGGTATGTCGGAGGCAAGAATCATTGCCTTCCATGTAATCCCGAACTGCATGTCACCGATTATCGTCCAGATCACGCTCAGAATTGCATCTGCAATCATCGCCACATCATCGCTGAGCTTCCTGGGCCTTGGTGTTCCTGTTCCGGCTCCGGAGTGGGGAAGCATGCTGAACCTCGGAAGATCCTATGTCAGAACCGCCTCGTATCTGACAATCTTCCCCGGCATAGCCATCCTGATCACAGTGCTTGCCTTCAACCTTCTCGGTGACGGCCTGAGGGACGCACTGGACCCGAAGCTCAGGAAGTAGGAGGCACTGCATGGAAGAGAAGAAGAAAAACGAGATGCCTCAGGACGAGATAGCACTGGAGCTGAAGAACCTCAGGGTCAAGTTCGTTCTGGAGCAGGAGACCGTGCATGCGGTCAACGGAATAGACATCACATTGAAAAAAGGCCACACCTTGGGACTTGCAGGAGAGACAGGAGCAGGAAAGACAACCACTGCGCTCTCACTGCTGCGCCTGGTCCCGCATCCGGGGAAGGTGGAATGTGACAAGCTTGAGGTAGCCGGAAAGGATGTGCTTTCCATGTCAGCCAAGGAGCTTCAGAAGTTCAGGGGCTCCGATCTTGCCATGATATTCCAGGATCCCATGACCAGCCTGAACCCGGTCTTCACCGTGGGACAGCAGATTGCGGACACAATCATGCTCCATAATCCCACAACCAAGGAAGATGCCTTCAAGCAGGCTGAGAAGATGCTTGAGTTGGTCGGAATCCCTGCAGCCAGGGCAGTGGAGTATCCGCACCAGTTCTCCGGCGGAATGAAGCAGCGTGTGGTCATTGCTATAGCTCTTGCCTGTAACCCTGGCGTGCTGATTGCCGATGAGCCTACAACTGCTCTTGATGTCACAATCCAGGCACAGGTGCTTGCCATGATGAAGAAGCTGCGTGATGAGCGCGGCATGTCCATGATAATGATTACCCATGACCTGGGAATCATTGCCGATGTCTGTGATGAGGTGGCAATCATGTATGCCGGCCGGATAGTTGAGTATGGTACCCTTAGGGATGTGTTTAACCATACTAAACATCCTTATACGGAAGGATTGTTCAACTCATTGCCCAACATCCGAAACCGCGATGAACGCCTGAAGCCCATTCCCGGACTCATGCCCGACCCGTCCAAACTTCCAAAAGGTTGCGCGTTCGCGCCCAGGTGCCAGTATGCCACTGAGGCCTGCAGGAACAAGAAGCCTCAGGAGAGGATGGTCTCTGACACCCACATGGTGGCCTGCACCGCATATGATGATCCGGCATTCAGGATAAACCGCCCGGAGAAGGGAGGAAATAATGGCTGAGAACATACTTGAGGTAAGGAACCTGAAGAAGTACTTCAAGACACCCAGGGGCATGCTCCATGCGGTGGATGATGTCAGCTTCACCATAGAGAAGGGTCATACCTTGGGAATAGTAGGTGAATCCGGATGCGGAAAGACCACTACAGGACGATGTATCCTCAGGCTTGTTGAGCCCACCAGCGGAGAGATCTTCTTTGAGGGTAAGGACATAATGAAGCTTAACCGCTCGGAGATGAAGCACCTGAGAAAGGACATGCAGATCATCTTCCAGGATCCGTTCTCATCCCTTGACCCGAGATACACCATCAACCAGACCCTGTCAGAGACCCTGAGAATCAACAAGATCCGAAGCGGAAAGAAGGCCATTGAGGACCGTGTCCTTGAGCTGATGGAGACAGTAGGTCTTGCCGAGCGACTTATCAACACATATCCTCATGAGCTTGACGGCGGAAGACGTCAGAGAATAGGAATAGCAAGAGCCCTTGCAATGGAGCCCAAATTCATTGTCTGTGACGAGCCTGTCTCCGCTCTTGATGTCTCCATTCAGGCTCAGATCCTGAATCTGCTGGAGGATCTTCAGGAGAAGCTGGGTCTCTCATACATCTTCATCACCCATGACCTTGCAGTTGTGAACCATTTTGCTGATGAGATTGCAGTCATGTACCTTGGCCAGATAGTTGAGAAGGCCCCCACTGCGGAGCTCTTTGAGAATCCGCTTCATCCGTACACGCAGGCTCTCTTGTCCGCCATTCCGATTCCCGAGGTCCTTGATGAGAGGCCACAGACAATCCTGAGCGGTGAGATCTCATCTCCGATTGAGCCCAAGGACGAGTGCCGCTTCTCAAAGCGATGCCGATTCTCCGGTGACAGGTGCAAGGAGTGCGGACCCAAGCTCGTTGAGGTCAAGCCCGGTCATTTTGTGGCCTGTGGAAGGCTGGGGGAGCTCTGATATGGAGAAAAGAGTGCTTGAAAGGTATCTCAAGGATCTTGAGATGCTTGTTAATATTGACAGCTCCCAGGACTGTCCTGAGGGAATAATGAAGGTGGCTTCCTTCTTTGACAGGGAATTCAAGGTAATGGGATGGAAGACATCCTTTGTGGATGTCGGAGCCGTTGCACCGTGTTTTGTTGCTGTTAACAGGGAGGCCGACCATTATGATTTATTCCTTACAGGACATATGGATACCGTCTTTCCAAAGGGGACTGCTGCCCAGAGGCCGTTCTCCATTGAGGGCAACATCGCCAAGGGACCGGGTGTCTGTGACATGAAGAGCGGGCTTCTGTCCACGCTATATGCGCTGAAGTACATTGACATGAGCGTGCTGGACAGACTCAACATTATTGTGGCATTCCAGCCTGATGAGGAGATAGGATCCCCTTATTCACGCAAACTGCTGATGGAGATAGCGGACAAAAGCGATGTCTGCCTTGTCACGGAGGCCGCCGAGGCTTAGGATGTGCCTGTGCACTGCATCCAGAGAAAGGGCATAATAAAGTACAGTTTTGTCTTCACAGGCCGTGCAGGACACGCAGGAGCCATGCTCACCAACGGCTCTGTTTCCGCAATCACCGAGATGTCTTACTGGATCAACAGCATCATGGGTCTTGTCAACAAGGAAAAAGAGACCACTGCAAATATCGGCCTTGTAAGCGGCGGAACCGCTACCAATGTCGTTGCCGAGAAGGCTGAGATGGCAGGAGAGATACGCTTTGAGCTTCTGGAGGAGGCTGAGCGTGCCAACAAGCTCATTGAGTCACTGTATGAGCATGCCCGTGAGGCCGGAGTCCAGGTTGAGCGCACGCACACGCGCTTTGATCCTCCAATGGTGCCTACAGCTGAGACTGTCGCATACGTGTCCTGGCTGGACTGGCTTGCATGCGAGGAGGGCAGGAGCTTCATTGTTCGTAAGCGCGGAGGCCTTTCTGCTGCGAACTTCATCAGCCCGCATATCCCGGTCTGCGTTGACGGTATGGGACCTGCGGGAAACGGCGCCCATTCGGTGAATGAGTATCTTCTAATTGACTCAATTGGTCCTGACACGGATTTCCTTGCCAGGATAATCTATAACCATCTGAAAGATTGAGTTTGACGGTGAAACAGATTGCCTGCGGGAAGGTCTATTCTCGATTAGTATTCCTCCGGGGAGGAGATAGATGAATTTCGGTTTTTCTTATGTGGGCTTGGTGTTTCTGGTCATGCTTTTTGTCCCCAACATCATCTGGACAAAGAACCTTCCGAAGGACTATGAGGAGCATGCCAGACGGGAGAATAAGGTCCTTCTTGCTTTTGAGAGGGTCGGAGAAGTCGCTGTCTCTTGTCTTGTGCTGATATTCAGTGATTTCAACGTACAAGGTTATTCCGCATGGCTTTTGTGGCTGGGTGCGGCACTGTTGTGCATGGTTTTATATGAGATCTACTGGATCCGATATTTCAGAAGCGGGAAGACCATGAAGGATTTCTACAGCGGAATCCTGGGAATCCCCGTGGCTGGGGCAACGCTTCCTGTGGTATCGGTTCTGCTGATTGCGGTTTATGGGAAGAATCCGTTTCTATTCGCTGCAGGTATCATCCTTGGGATAGGCCATATCGGCATCCATCTCCAGCACAGGAGAGAGGTTCAGTGATATAGAGCTATTTGAGATTGAATGATTGGCTCCTGAGGACCGTGTCGCAGTGTGGTGAGCGAATCTCTTGAAATATGAATCATCTGTAGTGCAAAATGGTTATTTTTCAGGGTTTTGCTTGATATTATCAAACAAAACACGCTTATTTTGGCATTTTGCACTACAGCTTTAGGAAATCGTAAAGACGATGAACTAAAGCATGTGATAATAAAAAAATGGTGTATACTAAAACAAAAGGAGGATGTTCCATGGGCAAGTTTAATATTAAGGGAACAAAGAACGGAGGTTTCAAGTTTGATCTGATTGCCGGTAACGGAGAGGTCATTGCCAGCTCTCAGGTCTACAAGTCATTGAGGACACTGAAGGTGGGTCTTGCATCAGTAGTCAAGAACTGCAAGGCTGCTGTAGAGGACCAGACGGTCGAACCTGTTGTCGCGGTCAAATGCCCCAAATATGAGGTATACAAGGACAATGCTGGCGAGTTCCGCTTCCGCCTCAAGGCTTCCAACGGTCAGATCATCACTGTTGGTCAGGGTTACAATGCAAAGGCCAGCTGTCTGAACGGTATTGACAGCATTGGGCGCAACGCACCAGAGGCTACAATCGTCAAGGAAGAGTAGGAATATCTGAGGATGCTCTTTGCCCGGCAGATGCCGGGTATTTTTATAATCAGAGAGATTTCTCCATCCGGATGCAGTCAAAGGTGTCACCGTGGATAATTGCGCGGTCAGTCACCTCATACTTTTATATATTCAAGTTGAGTTATCATCTCGTGCTCATATAAAAGGCATGAAGTTTTGCCAATCATTGAAACGGAATTTGACAATCCTAGACATGTACGCTATTATGTACATGTGAGGAGACTATGACCACAACAACTATTACCAATTTCAGAAAGAACTCTTTTTCCATGGTTGAAAATGCTATTCGTTTCAATGAACCTGTCAGTATTACAACCAAATCCGGAAATGCTGTGTTGATCAGCGAAGAGGAATATAACGGTATGATAGAAACCATTTATCTTTCGTCTATAAAGGGAATGAAAGAAAAGCTGATTGACGGTCTGAATACCCCGTTGGCAGAGACTGTAGCAGAAGCAGAGGTCTCTTGGTAAATGTACAGGATTGTATATACAAAAACTGCAGTCAAGGATATTCCCAAGCTTAAAGCTGCTCATTTGGATTCTAAAGCAAAAGCTTTGATAGAATTGATCAGAACAAATCCATTTCAGACCCCTCCTGGATTTGAGAAACTGGTAGGGGATTTGAAAGGCCTATGCTTCAGAAGGATAAACATACAGCATCGACTTGTATATCAGGTTATTGAAGAGGAGAAGACCATAAAGATTGTCAGCATGTGGACTCATTACGAGCAATGAGTTTAGTGGATAATCGGAAAGGAAAGCGATATTGATGTCGCTTACATTATTTGGAGGTTCATTATGCCGTATATTGCAATCAAAGCGTATCCGAAGGATGAGACGACAAAGAAAAAGCTTGTTGATGAGATCAACGAGGT
>JAFZUN010000175.1 GCA_017618315.1 Spirochaetales bacterium | reverse complement strand
TCCAGAGATGATTCTTCTTTCAATGGAGAGAAACTCCATGTGCGGAGTGGGACTGTGCGGCGAATGCTCATGCGGCGGACACCTCGCATGCCAGTGGGGTACATTCATGAGGCTGTCCTTCCTTGAAGAGGAGAACGTGCTGTGACAGATGCTCATGTCCATTTCAGGGACTGGAACCAGAAGAACAAGGAAACGGTGATGCACGGCATGCTCACAGGAGCAAAGGCCGGATTTAACGTCTTCTTTGACATGCCAAACACCAATCCTCCTGTGACATCAAGGGATGTAGCTCTCAACAGACTTGAGCTGGGCGCAGAAGCAGAGAAGCAGCTGGGAAAGTTTGGTTATGATGTTCACTACCACACATATCTGGGGCTGACTTCATGCAAAGACCAGATCAGGGAAATGGTCATGACCTACAACGATCTGTTTCCCGCTGTCTGCGGCTTGAAGATGTTTGCATCACAGTCCACTGGCAACATGGGGATAATCGGCAAGGAAATCCAGTTTGAGATATACAGGACACTTACGGAGCTTGATTACAGGGGCATACTTGCCGTCCACTGCGAGAAAGAGGAGCTCTTTTGTCCGGATATGACATCACACTGCATGAAGCGGCCTCCTGAGAGCGAAATCCAGTCCGTCAGGGATCAGATCAGCAATGCTGAGAACGCCGGATTCAAAGGTACCCTTCACATCGCCCACATAAGCACGGAGGGAGCTCTGGCTGAAGTGAAAAAGGCCAGGGAAAGAGGAATCATAAGAATCACCTGTGGTGCCACCCCGCACCATATCCTTTTGAACTCGGATTCGGAGACAGAGATAGTGAAGATGAATCCCCCGCTCCGCCCCGAGTCAGACCGCCTTGCAGTCTGGCATGCTCTTTTTGACGGAACAATCAACTGGGTGGAAAGCGACCATGCGCCGCATACCCTGGAGGAAAAGCAGAAAGGTGCAAGCGGAATTCCCGGCTTTGAGGGAATGCTTCTGACAATCCAAGCTCTCAGAGTTGCCAAAATGAGTGAGGAAAGGCTCAAAGAACTGTTCTGTACAAATGCACTCAAGGCTTTCGGTATTGATGAGAAATCATCTCCCGTTCCAGAGGTGACACAGGAGATGATCAGTTCATCCCGTTCGGCCTACCCCTTCTCTGCGTGGCGTTCCGGAATATTATGAACTTGCCTAAAAGATAGTTCATTATCCCTACAATAATGGCTGCTATGGCCTTCATTCCGACCGGCCACCAGGCCAGTTTGTCAACCGTGACATACATGAAGAGCATGTTGAACAGGCCGGTGAGAATCCTGAACCAGTAAAAGGACAGGATCTCCTTTATCAGCGGTGCGGTTTTCCACACCTTGGACTTGTAAACAAAGATCTTGTTTGTGAAAAACGCAAAAGTGATGGTGATGAATATGGCAATCACGGTAGACATCATGTTGCTCAGACCAATGACCTCATAGAGGAGCCAGTATGAGAAGGTCTCAAGCACTGTTGCCAGGAATCCGAACACCATGTAAATGATAAAGGTTCCGTATCTATTCCATAATCTTTCAATCCCGGTTTCATGTTCAGTCATCTTTTCCATGATTATCTCTCAAACGGATAGACTAGATTCATCTGGCGTCTGCACTCATCCAGTATCCTCATACAGTCCAATGTCGAGCTCATGGGAATGAAACGGCTCTCCGAAAGACCTTCTCTGATCTCTGAGGCAACTGCGTCAAATTCCTTAGTGTAACCCTTGTCTCCCTGAATGACCTCTACTGAAGATCCGATCTTGATTGCCGCAGGAAGTCCATAATGGTAATCCACGTTCATGAGCATTCCATCTGAACCCTCAATGACCATGACCTCACCTTTTGTACCGACTATGGAGATGTCCATTTTGACCTTGAATCCATCATAGTCAAGGACAATATCATCAGAGTAGTCTGCCCCATTGACAATGTCCCCCGAGCAGTGAATACCTATAGGAAATCCAAATAGTCTGTAACAATAGGTTATCGGATAGATTCCAATGTCCAGCAAGGCACCGCCTCCGAGAAGCGGATCAGAGACTCTGGGAGCATAGTCGATGCTGTATCTGGAATAAGACATGTATACGTCTTTTATCGTTCCCAGCATGCCTGATCTGACTAACTCAAGAACCTTATTCGGGACATCGCTGTACCATGTCCACATGGCCTCTGAAAGATAAAGACCTTTCTCCCTGGCAAGGGTTTGAAGTCTTTCAGTTTCCTCTGCCTTGATTGTAAAAGGTTTCTCAAGAAGCACAGGCTTTCCAAGTTCAAGGACCTTCCTGCAG
>JAFZUN010000020.1 GCA_017618315.1 Spirochaetales bacterium | reverse complement strand
GTCACCCTTGAAGAGAGGGAAGAGAATCTTGTTGGCTTGGCGCTGCTCGTCCAGGATCAGGTTGTAGTTTTCCCAGTACATGTCGGGAAGGACAACGTCTCCGCCGTTTTCCACAAAGAGCGAGCACACCAGGCTCAGGCTGTTGGTCAGACCGCTTGTAACCACCGGGAGGGAGATGCTTTTGCCTGCAAGAAGCGGGTTCTTGGCATACATGTCCTCTTTCCAGATCTTCCTGAGTGCGGGAACTCCACCCATCGGGGCATATGGAAATATCTCGCCCACTTTCATTGTGTCGGCGAACTGTGCCTTCATGGCAGGAATGTACATTGCAGTTCCGTTCTCCAGTGCAACTCCGATTGTCGCATTGTATGTGGTTGCCTTCTGCTTTGCCTCAGCGCTCTGGACGATGATTCCCTTGGGGACATACATCCTGAGTCCGTAGTCGGACAGAAGATCATAGGCGCAGGTGCCTTTGAGTGTCTCGTTGAGTTTGACTGCCAATTCGTGCATTTTCTCTCTCCTTGTGTTTTTGTTATCAGGTCAGAAAAGAAGACCCTGGTCCAGCGAAACAGGTCTTCTGTTGTCTGCCAGCACCCGGGACATATATTCGCGGTTGAGGTTAAGGTCATTGACAATGCGCACCAGCATGTCCTCCGAAACCAGATTCTGCTCGTTGAACAGATACATCAGCGCTTTCTCTGCAATGTAATCCGGTTTGAGGCTGTTCATGTAGACCTCCTCGTTAGGATCACCCTTGTATCTGGAAGCCAGGTTCTTGTAAAGCTGGCTCTTCTTCATGTTGTATTTCAGGTTCTCTATCTCGGTCTTCAGCTTCTTGGGATTGCCCTTGTTGGCCTCCTCGGCCATGGGCTTGAGCGTGAAGAACGTGTACTCCTTGCCGGGCAGGAAATGATGCTCGTCACACCTTGAGGCATAGTTGGGGTTCTCGGATCCGGTCTTGGTGCTGTCCCCTCCCACAACAATCAGCGGGTCAAAGTAAAGCGCCGGGCACTCCTTTCCGTCAACCGTGTAATAGCGGTAGGTGTAGAACGCATCCCTGATGCAGTCCTCATGCTCGCAGTAGGCTGTAAGCGGAATGACATCGGTGGCCATGTCCAGCATCAATCGCGCTGCCGAGTTGAAGATGTCCCTGCGGAAATTGAGAATCAGCGTGGGGAATATGAACATCACCCCGCGCTCCACACTCTGATTGCGAATCACATAGGCAAGGCGCTCATCAAAGAAACTTGCCTCATCGATGATGTATGTCCCAACGGTGGGATTGTCGGCAATGACCTTCTCAAAGTCAAAGGAGTCCCTGATGTGCGCGATGTTGTCCCCGCAGCGGATATAGCCGCTTCTGTATGCCATCGCATCCTCCGGATAATCCGTGAAGCGTGAGCCGTCAATCTGGCTTCTGATAAAGAAAACCTTGCGCCTGTCAACCTCACCTGTGCTTGTCAGGGCCTTGACCTTGTCGCTCTTTCTCATTGCTATTGCGGCATCGCGCCAGACCTTGGCTGCGAACTCAGTCTTTCCGGAGCCCATAGGTCCTATCAGAAGCACCCTGCGTCCCGGACGCGTGAAGTCAAAATGCGTGAAGGTCTGGTGGACCTCCAGCATCGGGAAGCCCAGACTCTTGAGAAAATCCTCGCTTGAGTTTACGGAACCTAGTGCGGGCATGTCTTACTTTGCCGCCGTCACAATGGCGATTCCAGCGCTGCAGCCCAGGCGGTTGGCACCGGCTTCAATCATCTTCAGGGCATCCTCATATGTCCTGATTCCACCTGCTGCCTTTACTCCCATGTCAGGGCCTACTGTCTTGCGCATCAGGGCAACATCCTCTGCCTTGGCTCCGCCGGTGGAGAATCCTGTTGATGTCTTCACGAAGTCAGCTCCTGCCTTGACGGAGAGCTTACAGGCACGCACCTTCTCCTCATCTGTGAGCAGGCAAGCCTCGATGATGACCTTCAGGTGCTTGTCTCCGCAGGCCTTCTTGACCTCACGGATGTCGTTCTCAACAAGGTCATCCTTGCCGTCCTTGAGCCATCCGATGTTGATGACCATGTCTACTTCCGTGGCTCCGTCATCGATTGCGCACTTGGCCTCATATGCCTTTGCCTTGGTGCACATGGCGCCAAGCGGGAATCCCACGACAACGCAGACGTTCACACCTGTGCCCTTGAGCTTTTCGGCACAGAACTTTGTCCAGCATGTGTTGACGCAGACGCTTGCGAATTTCCACTCTTTTGCCTCAGCACAGAGCTTCTCTATCTTATCTTGGGTCGCGTTTGCGGCCAGAACGGTATGATCAATGTATTTTGCAATATCCATGTCCTTCTCCTTGTCCCGCCAGATGCGGTGTCTATAGCTTACTCCAAAAATATTGGATTAACAATGATATATGTTATAATGCCCGCATGCAGACTTATCTGGGCACATGGCAGGTCTCACCCTCTGACGGATTCTGGACAGATCAGGATCTCTCAACAAGTGAAGCCGTACTGTCTTCTGCGGTCAGACTGGGAATAAAAGGTTTTGACACCGCGCAGAGTTACGGCAAAGGACGGACAGAGCAGATTCTGGGAAAGATTCTGCGCCGCTTCCCGGACAAAAGCTTTGCCGTGGACACAAAGATAATGCCAAGCTCAAGGAATGTACTTGATGTCTTGAAACCATCACTTAATAGTCTTTCCACTGTTAATATCGATTGTCTGTACCTTCATTGGCCGTCAAAGAGTTTTGATAATGCTGATATCCTGAAGCAGATTTCCTCCCTAAAAGAAGTAGGAGTCTGCCGTAAGGTCGGAGTCTGCAACCTGCCTCTAGAGATGCTGCAGGAATATGTTTCCGCCGGTGTTCAGATTGACCGCCTCCAGAGACCAATCTCCCTGCTTTGGACACGAGAGATTGCAGAGACTATGTCATTCTGCAGGACGCATGGGATTGAGGTTGCCGCATACAGTCCCACAGGAATGGGGCTTCTGAGCGGGAAATACCATTCTGCTTCAGATCTTCATGATGCCCGCTCCACCCTTTTCTGCTTTGACTCTTCATGCATCGGAGCCTTCAATGATCTGATTGCCGTCATCAAGAGTGTCTCTGGATCACATCACTGCAGCTGCACCGCCGTTGCGCTGGCATGGGTGCGCCACATCAATCCGGACATAATCATTCTGGGCGCAAGAAACACATCCCAGCTGAAGGAGAACCTCAGCTCTGCTGTGGTTCTCTCTGAATCCGAGATCACAGATCTTTCCCTGGCTGCCTCCTCACTGGACAAGGCAAGCAAGGGAGTCTGTGAAAACATCTTTTCCTACAACTGGTGAACAGGTTAGAATCATTGTATGAGGATCCTCAAGGAAGAACGCACCACAGAGCTCATTGTCAAGAAATCCAGGTTCATCGCCATAGCGCGCATGTGCAATGACCCTTCTGACGTAAAGCGCATTGTGGACGAGACCCGCATGAAATATCCCGATGCCACCCATGTTGTACATGCGGCAGTAATGGGAAGCCAGTTCTCTTATTCAGACGACCATGAGCCTAAGAATACTGCAGGACGCCCCGCCCTTGAGGTTCTGAAAGGATCCGGCATCACTAATATCATTGTCCTGATCATCCGCTATTTCGGCGGTACCCTTCTGGGAACAGGCGGCCTGGTCAAAGCCTATGGTGACAGCACCAAGATGGTGCTGGACGGAATTGCAACAGAGGAGCTTGTGGAAAAGACATCGTTCTCCATGACCATTGGCTATGAGATGTATGAGAACGTCAAGCGCATCCTCTCCTCCGTAGGAGCATCCTCAGTCAAAGAGGACTTCGGAACTGAAATCTCACTTTCAGGCCAGATTCCCCTTTCTGAGAAGGACAACCTCTTTTCCAGGATATCTGATCTCTCCAACGGCAAGCGAGTTGTGGTTTTCTCCTGAGTTTGTTCTTGTTGTAATCTGATTTGCAATGCATAATTGACTTAGTTTTATTCTCCGGGGAGGGACATATGTCGATACTACGCCAGGACGCAGACAGCATAATCAAATCAGCACTTGATGCGGCATTGCCTGATAATGCAGTGAGAAAGGCTCTTGATGAGATAAAGTTCAACAAGGGAAAGATCGTGCTTGTCGCGGCAGGAAAAGCAGCCTGGCAGATGGCTAAGGCAGCCTGGGATTTCCTTGGAGAGAGCATCTTGGGCGGTGTTGTGGTGACAAAATACGACCACAGCAAAGGAGCAATCGGAAACCTTGAGATCTTTGAGGCCGGGCACCCCGTCTCGGATGCAAACAGCTACGCCGCAACACAGAAGGCTATTGACTGTGTCTCCGGCCTAGATGAGAAGGACAACGTGCTGTTCCTGCTTTCAGGAGGAGGATCAGCCCTGTTTGAGAAACCGCTGATTGATGAAGCCGAGTGCCAGGATGTGACAAAACAGCTACTCAAGTGCGGTGCGAACATTGTTGAGATGAACACAATCAGAAAGCGGCTCTCCGCGGTCAAAGGCGGAAGATTCGCACAACTCTGCGCACCTGCACATGTGTTCGCCATTGTCCTTTCCGACATTCTGGGAGACCCGCTGGACATGATTGCCTCAGGCCCTGCCTACCCTGACTCCTCCACCTGCGAGCAAGCTGCACAGATTGCACACAGATACGGGCTCAAGTTATCGGCAAAGGCAAAGGCGCTTCTTGCAGAGGAGACACCAAAGACCCTGGACAACGTGACAACCTATATCACCGGAAGTGTGAGGCAGCTTTGCGCCTCAGCCATGAAGACAGCAAAGGAGCTAGGTTACACCCCGTTCTTCCTCACTGCCAGCCTTGACTGCGAGGCACGTGACGCAGGAGCCTTCCTTGCCTCCATTGCCCGCGACCATCAGGATACCGACGAGTCACTGGCATTCATTGCAGGAGGTGAGACCGTGGTGCACCTCACCGGACACGGACTTGGCGGAAGGAACCAGGAGATTGCGCTTTCGGCTGCAGACGGTATTGCCGATTGCCGTGAGACCTGTGTCTTCTCAGTGGGATCAGACGGCACAGACGGCCCGACCGATGCCGCAGGCGGCTACAGTGACAACTTCACAAAATACGTTCTTGAGCAGGAGGGCGTCAGCATCAATGACGTGCTTGCAAATAACGATGCCTACCACGCCCTTCAGAAGTGCAACAGCCTGATCATGACCGGTGCCACCGGCACAAACGTCAATGACCTGACAGTCCTGCTGATCAAGCGCTGATTGTATTTTGTTATACTGATTGAATTATAATTCGATACTAATTTTATATAATATTTTGACTCTTCGGGCAAAATAAAAGGGACAAATCACCTGCGGCTCTCCAGCTAACCACTTACCGTTGCTACCTCCCGGTCCTGGCGGGGTTGGGCGGCGCCAGCAGCGCAGAATCTGTCCCTAGTACGGAGAGAGGGGGATTCGAACCCCCGAAGGCTTTTGACCTTACACGACTTCCAATCGTGCACCTTCGACCACTCGGACATCTCTCCAAATGACAAAGGAGACTATATCAGAAAGACCAAGACACTGCAAGTGCATCCGTCAGCCTTTCAGATCATGCCTGTTGTATGCTCTTCTTTCTGAGCCAGCTATGCAGAAGGAACATCGCGAACACTGCACCGCAGGCCTCTCCTATCGGAAGGGCACACGCAAGTCCCACTTCTCCGAACAGACGGTCAAAGAGGAACATGAACGGGATGTAAAGAACCAGTTCCCTTACACAGGCGTGCAGGATTGTACCCTTTCCGTCCCCCATGGCCTGCATGCTGAACGATGAGCTGTAATTGAGGAACTGAACAGGAGATGCAAGTGCCCTGATACGCAAGAACAGCGCTGCATAGGCTACGGTTCGCACCGCCGAATCCACATCACCTGCAGAGGTACTCAAGAACATACCCGATACCTGTCGGGCCAGAATCTCGAACAGTGCTATGCACAGGAACGATACTGAAAGCCCCCAAAGCCGCGCCGTCCTGATGACGCTTCTCATCCTGTCATGGTCGCGTGATGAGAAATTATAAGCGATTATGGGCAACATTCCCTGACACAGACCCACGTTAATTGCATTGGGAAGGCGCTCGATCTTCATCACTATTCCCATTCCTGCCAGAACCAGATCGCTGTGGGCGGCAGCCAGGATATTCAGCACCACGTTGGCAAGATCGAACAGCCCGGTCAGAAGAGCGGAAGGAACACCGACTGAGAACAAAGCCCTGAGATTGTTTCTGCTGACTTTCACCGCCTCCTTAGGAGACAGGCTGAGCGGGGCTTTTCTCGTGGACAATAAGTACGCGACCAGAAGATAAATGACTGCTATGACATTCGAAAGCAAAGTGGCAATGGCCGCACCCGTGACCTCCTGTCCTTTTGGAAGGATGACGAACATGAAAAGCGGGTCCAGGAACACATTCAGGATTCCGCCAAGACTAAGCCCGAATCCTGCCTTGGCGGAGAAACCGGTGCTCCTCAGAAGATGAGCAAGCGTCATGGAAACCATGCTCGGAACACTGCCGGCCACAACAACTATCAAGGCATAACTTCTGGCATAGGCCATCGTCTGGTCCGAACCGCCCAAGAACCTCAGCACCGGATTTATGAAGATGCCCAGAAGCAATGAATACAGCAACGAGGCGGCAAGGGCGCCATAGACACTGAAGGCCCCCACCCTGCGTGCCTGCTCAGGTTTTCCCGCACCCATTAGCCTGGATATCAGGCTTCCTCCTCCGACTCCGAACAGATTGGAAAGAGAGATATTCACCAGCACCATGGTCAGTGTCAGTGTGGTGGCTGCCATCATGTAGGAATTCCCGGTGCGGCCAATGAAGAAGGCATCGACCATGTTGTAGACGAGGTTGACCAGCTGGCTGATTATTGTGGGCACAGCCATGGTCAGAAGTGCCTTTGGCACGGGCATTGTGGCAAACAGTTCCTGGCGATCAATTGCCTTCTTGTCTCGTTTCATACTGAATTCTTCTTTCTATGCCGATAATCAAAACATATACAAAGCAATAGCAGCTGTAAAGTATTAATTGAATTGGCCACATACAAACCACTGTTAGGCTTTACTGTGTCAGCTCCCTTATGCATCAATTTACTTTGTAGAGTTACTCAACTAATCCGCCATGAAAAATGCATTCGTAGATTTGCGAACCCTTATAGCATATCGTCTCTTTCCCGTGAAACCATTCAAAGGTTCCTTCTGTTTCGCAGTGATAGGTATAGTCCCCGTTTGAATATGTTTCCGGCCCTCTGAACGGCTTATCTTCCGGCACACGAAGCAGTGCCTCTTTCAGAAAATCACCGCTGAATGGACTACCTATGACTCTGCCGATGTAATTCATGCTCCAGAACGGGGTGTTCTTTATCCAAAGCGCTTCCTCACCTGCGAATCTTACAGAGCCTAAATAGGTGTCATAGTACATATAATCACCGTCTCTGTATGTAAGATCATGAGATTTCTCGCGAGATGAAATCGTCTCCGCTCCCTTTCCCGCATATGTTGCTTTTTTCGCTCTGATCAGGAATTCTACCAATCTACCGTCCATTAT
>JAFZUN010000174.1 GCA_017618315.1 Spirochaetales bacterium | reverse complement strand
TTTTGTTAATAATGCCATAGTTATTTCTCCTGTTTCACAAATAAAAAAATTGAATGTATGCAGTAACACTACATAGATAATCTATTTTAATATATCCTTCCCAATATGTAAACATTCGCATAGACAGCGCGGGGTTAAACATATATTATGTTATTAATAATTATGCAAAAGGAGAGTTCCCATGAAACGAGACCATCTTGCAAAAAGAATCGCCATGTCCTTCTTTGGTGTCATAATCTGCGCCATCAGCGTAGGTCTCTTTAAGACTGCTGCCCTGGGCGTTGACCCGTTTCAGTCCTTCATGGCAGGTCTCGACAGCCTGATACCCATAGATTTCGGAACTCTGTACATGATCACCAACGCAGTGCTCCTCATTTTCTCTCTGGTCTTTGACAGGCACTACATCGGTATTGCGACCTTCATCAATCTCTTTTTGCTTGGATATATCACTGATTTCAGCCACAAGTTCTTTTCCGGCATCATTGTGGATCCATCTATCCCTGTCCGGGTCATATGCCTGCTGATCGCAGTCGTCATCATCTGCTTTGGCTCAGCATTCTATATGACCGCCGACCTTGGTGTGTCCACCTATGACGCCATCGCTCTGATAATTGTTAACACATGGAAAAAAGGAAAGTTCCAGTATGTCAGGGTCATCACCGACCTGATATGCGTTGTTTTGGGATGCGCTTTGTTCCTGATGGCCGGTGGCACAGTATCACAGATTCCGACAATCGCCGGCATCGGAACCATCATCACAGCATTCTTCATGGGCCCGCTAATTGAGTTCTTTAACGTTCACATCGCAAGGCCCATACTACATAAATGATTCAGGAGGAGTTTTATGAAGATCAGTTTCACAAAAATGCACGGTTGTGGCAACGACTACGTTTATGTTGACGGGGGAAAAGAGCTTGTTCCTGCGGAAAAGAAATCCGACCTTGCTATAAGGGTTTCAGACAGACACTTTGGTATCGGCTCCGACGGACTTATCTTCATCAATCCCGTGGATGATCCCGATATTGATTTTGAAATGGAGATGTACAACGCAGACGGATCAAGGTCCGAGATGTGCGGAAATGGCATCAGATGTGTTGCCAAGTACGTATATGACCACCGCCTGACAGACAAGAAAAACCTCACAATTGTAAGTGCAGGCAAAAAGAAATTCATCGACCTTACAGTTAACAGTGACAATCTGGTTGAACGAGTGAAGGTAGATATGGGCGCACCGATCCTGAGCGCTCCTGAAATTCCGGTAACCGTATCAGCAAACAATCCGGCTTCAGTTAATCCTGTTCTTGCAAACATCCCGGCAGATGTATGCATCAAAGCTCCCATCACAGCTGCCGGAAGAGATTGGGAAATAACCTGTGTTTCCATGGGCAACCCACACGCAGTAGTATTCCTGCCTGATGATATGGATCTTGAGACCTTTGACATTGAGAAGATCGGACCGGAATTTGAGCACCATTCATTCTTCCCGAACCGCACAAACACAGAGTTTGTAAAGATTGATGACAAGAACAATGTTCACATGAGAGTATGGGAGCGCGGAACCGGCGAGACTCTCGCCTGCGGAACCGGATGCTGTGCAACAACAGTAGCATGCATACTTAACGGCCTCACAGACAGCACTGTAAACGTACATGTTCTTGGCGGAATCGTAACCTGCTCCTGGAACGGAGACGGCAAGAGCCCGGTTATCATGGAAGGTCCCGGAACCACTGTATTTGAAGGAACAATCGAAATCTGATATCTGCATAAAAAAGAGCTGACCCCTTTGAGGTCAGCTCTTTCTTTCGTTATACTCCATAATCATATAATTCCTCCAGTGAATTTCCATACAGCAATTCCACCTCATTATCCCAATTAAACTGAAGTTTGTAATAGGAATCATAGCTGTCATGAGGAACCTTGAAGATTATTGCGTAATCAGTGAATGAATAGACATCAAGATCAGATATGACATCTCCTCCCGTCTCCCAGACAGTCCACTTACTTCCTTCGGGTGCCATATCACAGGTGTCAGACTTTTCAACACCTATGCACGCACCGCGCTCCTGGTCAGTTATCCACTGTCCCTCGAACTTCTCAAACATCTCTTCCAAAGTATGGTCCACGTCTGCGTAGCTCTCGGCAACGTCACCCGGAACCTGGAAATCCTCACCTCTGATTTCGGCAAGAATGGCTGCAAGTTCATAGCAGCGCTTTCTGGTAAATCTCTCAGCAGCACAATTTTCAAGCAGTGGCTGCATTGTACCGCCCTCAAAGTCTGATCCCGCTTCTTTTACGTTGAGATCTTTTCTCTTAATCCACTCGCGCTGTTCCTCTACAAGAGCCTGCTTTTTGTCCTCACTGATCTCGCCCACGATTCTGTCCCACAGGTCATTAAGCTCATTATCCCACAGGTCATACCACCTGTAAGAAGTGTAATTGGCAACCTGCTGAGGCATGTTGTCTATATCAGATTCGTCAAACTCTACAGACAGTTTCTCGTACACTTCAAGCTCCTCCTGGATGCTTGCAAATGACTGATATTTATCTGCAGAAATATCGTGTACATATTCCCTGTCAAAGTCTATATCCTTGAATTCGAGATATGCTCCACTACCTATCTTGTCAGTTACACCGATCTCCACCATCCTGTCAGCGGCAATCCTGTCCATTTCATCCGTAGAGATAAAAGTGATATCTTTATGGCTGTCCATAACCTTCTG
>JAFZUN010000001.1 GCA_017618315.1 Spirochaetales bacterium | reverse complement strand
CTGCAGGCGACACAATCATGAAAGGTAACGCCAGAAAGGAGAGAAGAATATATCAGGACAAGGTGGCAATCGGTTTCGCCGGTTCAACCGCAGATGCATTCACGCTCTTTGAGCTGTTTGAGAAGAAGCTCGCGGAGGTCAACGGAGACCTGACAAGGGCTTCTGTCAGCCTTGCAAAGGAATGGAGGCTGGACAGGGCTCTCAGGAAGCTTGAGGCCATGATGATAGCGTCTGACGGCAAGAAGATCTTCCTGATCACGGGAACAGGTGATGTGCTTGAGCCTGAGTATGATGCCGTTGCTATCGGAAGCGGCGGAAACTACGCAGTATCCGCTGCCCGCGCTTATCTTGACTGCGCAACAGAGCTCTCTGCAAAGGATATTGCACTTAAGTCTCTTGCAATTGCAAGCTCCATCTGCATTTACACAGATTCCAACTTCACCTTTGAGGAAATTTGACTAGGAGAATGATTAATGGCTGATAACACCAATGAGATAATTGAACAGGAGACAACAGCTGTGGTTCCTGCCGAGGAAAAGCCTGCCAAGGCACTTTCACTTGATGAGATGTCCCCCAAACAGATTGTCAATGAGCTTGACAAGTATGTCATAGGTCAGGACAAGGCAAAGCGTACAATCGCCGTTGCACTCAGGAACAGGACAAGAAGGAAGAGACTTCCGGCTTCCATCAAGGATGAGGTCTATCCGAAGAACATAATCATGATCGGACCTACCGGTGTGGGTAAGACCGAGATTGCAAGAAGAATCGCCAGACTTTCCAACGCACCGTTCATCAAGGTAGAGGCAACAAAGTACACTGAGGTCGGTTATGTGGGCCGTGATGTGGAGTCAATGGTCAGGGACCTGATGGGAAGCGCTGTCTCAATGGTAAGGCGCGAACTTGCAGCCCAGAATGAGAAACTGGTGCGTGAAAGGGTGGAGGAGAGGCTTCTTGATGCCCTGATCCCCAATGTCAACTCCACAGCCAATACAGACGCGCAGTTCGATAATGCCCGCATGAGCGCCAGGGAGCAGATCCGCGTCCAGCTCAGGGCAGGACTTCTTGACAATACAGAAGTCGAGATCCCGAACCAGCTTGTCAGACCCAAGGTAGGTATTGAACTGATGGGCGGCACCATGGATGACATCCAGAACGCCATGAACAGTCTTGGTTCCATATTCCAGAACGCAACCCAGGGACCGCGCCACAAGAAGCGCAAGGTCACCATCAAACGTGCCCGTGAACTCTTCACTGAGGAGGAGACGGAGCGCAGCGTTGATCAGGAGAAGGCCACGGAGATCGCCAAAGAGCGCACCGAGCAGATGGGTATTATCTTCATCGATGAGATTGATAAGATCGCCGGCAAGAACAGTTCATCATCAAGCCCTGATGTCTCCCGTGAGGGTGTCCAGCGTGATATCCTGCCGATTGTCGAGGGCACAAAGGTCACCACAAAGTGGGGTGTGATTGACACATCACACATCCTCTTCATCGCAGCAGGTGCCTTCCACGTGTCAAAGCCCAGCGACCTTATCCCGGAGCTTCAGGGTCGTTTCCCGCTCCGTGTTGAGCTCGATGCCCTTTCTGCCGATGATTTCTTCAGGATCCTCAAGGAGCCGGAGAACGCCATCACATTGCAGTACAGGGAGCTTCTCAGGACTGAAGGCGTGGAGGTTGTCTTCACTGATGAAGCCCTTCACCGTGTGAGCGAGATTGCATATGAGGTCAACTCCAGCACTGAGAACATCGGTGCCAGAAGACTCTACACCATAATGGAGACCCTTTTGGACGAGCTCAGCTTCAACGCCAGCGAGATGAGCGGCCAGACTGTCGAGATCACTCCCGAATATGTCAATGAGAGACTTTCGGACGTGGTCAAGAACCAGGATCTTAGCAGGTATATCCTCTAAACTTACTTTCTTCTAGTCTAGCCTCATTTGCCCATTAGTGTTATGCTTTTATTGTCGGCATTATATACAGTGGAGAAGAACGTCAGGTGAAGTACATAACAATAACAGCTCCAACCTATGAGGATGCGGTGCGCTCTGCCAGGGATCAGTACGGCAGCAGCATCAGGATTCACAGCAGAAAGGATGTTGTGACCAAAGGGTTTATGGGTTTCGGAAAGAAAAGGCATTGTGAGCTGACATGCTTCCTTGCGGAGACTGAGGTCCCAAAGGGTCCTTCCGCCACACCTTCACCCGTTGCAGCAGAGCCTGAGACACCAAGGCAGATGCAGCCTGATACCGAAGAGGAGAGGGATATGAGGCGCTTTGAGCGTGAGGCCTATACCCCCGATCCTGAGTCCAATACACCTGATCCTGCTCTAGAGCCGGATGTCCCTGCTGAGATTATGCCTGCGCCTGAAACTGAGGTGCATCCGGAGCCTGAGGTTCCTGTGGAAGCTGAGAAGGTACCTGAGCCGGAAGAGGCAAAGGATCCGCTTGAGCCTCTTACGGATCATGCCAGAAAGGTTCTTTCCCAGAATGATTTCTCGGAAGGCTACATCAACTGGATCATCAGCGATCTCAGAAAGCAGCTTGAGCCTGCGCTTCCAGCTGTTCCCACAAGAAATGAGTTCGAGCTTCTGATTGTAGACAGGATTGTGAGCTCTGTGGAGATAGACCATAACAGCCAGCTTCATCCGCCTAAGGTGTTCGCGCTCCTGGGACCCACCGGTGTGGGTAAGACCACCACAATCGCCAAGATTGCCGCCATCTACGGCACAATCCCGCCGGAGGAGATGCGCAAGGACGTGCGCATAATCACCATGGACTCATTCAGGGTCGGTGCCTATGAGCAGATCGAGAGCTTCGGAAAAGCTCTTAACATCCCGGTTCTCAGAGCTGATGACGAGGCTGCGTTCTATGAGGCCTTGGAGCAGTGCAACGACGCTGAGCTGGTCCTGAGTGACACAATCGGAAGAAGCCCGCGTGACAATGAGCTCAACGTCAAGCTTCAGACAATGCTGAACGTCCCTGACAAGAAGAGCACCAGATGCTATCTTGCCGTAAGCGCCTCAATGAAGAAGATTGACATTGATAAGGTCTTTGAGCAGTTCAAGATGTTCAACATCACATCTGTGATTGTCACAAAGGCTGACGAGACCCAGACAATAGGCAACATCCTTTCCATCTGTCATGACAGGCATGTTCCGCTTCTCTTCATCACTGACGGCCAGATGGTCCCCAGGGACATCCATAAGGCTTCCAGCGCCTTTGTGCTGAGTCTGCTGCGCGGTTTCAACATGGATTTCAACTCATTGTGGAACACGCAGATAGGCTCGGATGAGTGAATTGCGTTTTCCAGCAAAAATAGGCATCTCATTTTTGTGATTTTATTGACTGTTATATTAGTTTTAGATATAGTGAAACCGTTAAATTGATATGGAGGATTTTCATAATGAAAGTTGGTATTAATGGTTTTGGAAGAATCGGCCGCTTCGTGTTCCGCGCAGCTATGAAGAGAAATGACGTCGAGATCGTTGGAATCAATGATCTTTGCTCTGTCGATTATCTTGCTTACATGCTCAAGTACGACACAATGCACGGACAGTACGAGGGAACAATCGATTATGACCTTGAGAAGAATCTTCTCATCGTGGACGGAAAGGCTATCCGCGTCACAGCATGCAAGGACCCCAACGAGCTCAAGTGGGACGAGGTCGGTGCTGAGTATGTTGTCGAGTCAACAGGTCTCTTCCTCACAAAGGAGAAAGCACAGGCCCATATCAACGCAGGCGCCAAGTATGTT
>JAFZUN010000173.1 GCA_017618315.1 Spirochaetales bacterium | reverse complement strand
GAAATATTTCAGGAGGTATGAAGTTTTTCTGGGTTTTTTCTGTTGCTTTTGAATTCTGCGCTTAACACGTGTATAGTTTGCCGGAGAAATCTGCTGGGTGTACCATTTGCGCAGATGGATAAACTTACACCTGAGCAACGTCATTACAATATGTCTCAAATACACGGAAAAGATACCAAGCCGGAGATTCTGGTCCGCAAGTATCTGTTCAGCAAGGGGCTCAGGTACCGGAAGAATGACAAGCGTCTTCCAGGACATCCGGATATGGTTTTCCCGAAATACAGGACTGTAGTATTTGTCAACGGTTGTTTCTGGCACGGACATGAAGGCTGTTCTCGTTTCAGGATGCCAGGAAGCAATATCGACTTCTGGCAGGCAAAAATACAACGCAACAAAGAAAGGGATGCTCGAGTGACTAGTAAGCTTGAGAGTCTCGGCTGGCGTGTGATGGTTGTATGGGAGTGTCAGATTGACCGCAAATCCTACCGGGACGAGAATCTTGCCAGAATCTATCATGAGCTTATCTCCGAATTCTAGTTGTAGTTAGTTGCCCTAATTGCCTTAGATGCTTTAGCTGCACTAGTTGCCTCAGCTGCCCTAATAAGCACAGTTGCTCATGCTCACATTTTCCTTTTCAATCCGCCATCGCCAATGATAAGCTTTTCATGTATTCGGAGGGGAAAATGAAGAAAACCGTCAAGAACCTTATTGTGCTCATTGCACTTGTTGCCGTTGTGTTCATCTGCATGGTAATCGCAGACCAGATCCAGAAGGATTTCGGTAACATAATCATTACTGAAGGTACCATTACCGTTAATGACCTGGGAGAGCTGAAATACAAGCTGTACACGCCAAAAGGGGCAACAGCAGAAAACAAGGCTCCTGCAGTGCTTCTGCTTCATGGCTATCAGAATGACCATGAGACCAGCGCAGGATATGGTATTGAGCTTGCACGTCGCGGTGTTATTGTCATGTGCCTTGATGAATACGGCCACGGTTATTCTAGCATCCCCATGCGTGAGCGCGGATGGACAAACCATAGGGTGAAGGTCAACTTCGGTGAGGATAGTGTTGAGAACAATACCTATGTAGAGGTTAACAGTGGCATACAACGCTATAAGCTTTTGATGAACTTCTCCAACCTGAGCTTCTTCAATGACCATTACAGCAAGGGAACAGACGGTTCTGAGATCAAGGACTCATCAATGGGAGGAATCGCAGCATATGCTGTTCTTGCAACAATGGACAATGTTGATCCGACACGGCTTGGTGTTTCCGGACACTCAATGGGCACATGGGCATCTTGGTCTGTCTCCGCTTTCTATGGCACTTCGGAGTATGCTGACTTCACGCCAAGAGCCACAGTGCTTCAGTGCGGAGAGCTCTTCAACTCCAATGCATACGATGCCTCCAAGATCAAATTTAACAATGTGCTGCTTCTGAATGCCAAGTATGACGAGTTCAACTACTTCCGTGACTATGAGGATTTCATCGAGCCTGACCTGATAAAGAGTCCCCTCAGAACAGAGTTCCTGGGCGTGAGTGCGGACAAGGCTGAATGGAACACCACATTCGGTTCATTCAAAGACGGCAGTGCCAGACGCATTGAGTTGATTAACAACAACCACAGGCTTACCACACATGACTCTCATGCAATGGCAACCGCACTTGACTGGTTCACGCAGGCCCTTGATCTGAAGACAGACCTGAAACCCACCGATCAGACATTCAT
>JAFZUN010000172.1 GCA_017618315.1 Spirochaetales bacterium | reverse complement strand
CCTGATCCGGGAAGCCCCGAATAGGCGTTGTCATCAAAGGTGAATGAGACCAGCTGGCGGACCTGATCCGGCTTAAGACCGAACGGAGGGTTATCTGATGGTGTTCTGTTCATGCTCATATTCCTTAACGGTCCTTCTTGACGACTGTGACGGAATCATATTCAGTTCCGCCTTGACCGATGACATGTAGTGTCATCTCACTCGAGGTTACGGTGAAATATGCTCCTGCAACTCCACCACCGGCATTGAATGCTGCATACTTTGCGGTTGGAGAAGCAGAATTGGACAATGAATCAATTGCACCACCTTCTGTCTGATCACTTACAACATAAACTGTTCCAGTTTTCACTTTTCCACCTTCAAGCTCTGTTGCAACATCATTCAGCATTGGTTTTGTGCGCAGATATGCATGTTCATCTGAGGACAAGGCAAAATCAACACCATATTCATCAAACAAAGGATACCAGCTGTCATAGTTGCCATAATCACAATACTTATTATCTTCTTTAAAGAAAGGATAATGCTGGGCAAATACCAGATAATCATACTTGCCAGCATTGGCCTTGACAACTTCTTCGAACCAGGCTTTTTGCTCAGAGACAGATGTTCCAGCACTACTCATCTTGGTTCCTTCATCCGAGATACTATCAACACAGACGAAGAGCACTTTGTTCCAGATGAACCAGTAATTACTGTCTGCTACACTTTTACTGTTGCAGTCATTATTGTCAGGGTATGCACATACATCCATGAAATACGCATTGGTGGTTCTGGTTTTTGAATTATGATCATAATAATCATGGTTGCCAGGGAGGAAAGCAAATACCATATTCTTCAAAAGACCATTTGAAGACCAGTAGTTCCAATGCTTATACACCTGCCCTTTTTCCACCATATCACCTGTGAACAGACAGAAGTCCAAATCAGTTTGATCCTTTGCAAAAGAAATCAATTCATTAATTCTTTTGATATAGCTACTAGACCCAGAAGGAGTGTGGAGGTCACTCAACCACATGAAACTGAAGTTTGTGGTATCTGCTGCTGCAGTCTTGAAAGATGCAGTGTCAGCAACTGTACCGTTTGCATCCTTAATCTGATATTTGTAAACAGAATCCGGAGACAGACCACTCAGGACAACTTTGCATCTGTAATGAGTTGCAATGTCTGCCCAGTCAGCAGATGACAAAACTTCGTTGCAATCAGCATTTGCAACAGAGTTGGAAAACACGCTTCCACCCGCATCAGTATACTCCAGATAAGAGCCCTTTGATGGTGAATGCCATGATATTACAACGCTCTCTGAAGCATTCTCTCCAGGACCACATGTAATCATACCTATTTTGGAAACTGTCGTCTTGACTTTTACAGTGATGGTACAAGTGGCCTTCTTTGAAGAATCTGATTTGCTTGTTGCTGTTATCTTGACAGTCTGAGTATCGTCAGTAGTGTTTTTGACTGTTACAAGACCTGTTTCGGAGACTGTAGCATATTTACTGCTACTACTTGTCCAAACAAAATCCTGTGAAGCATCTGTAGGAGATGCTGACGCTATAAGCGTAAATGAATCTCCAGCGTTAAGCTCCAGGGTCTTTTTGTTGAGCGTGACTTTCTCGACAGCACTGGCAGCCTCTCCTTTCTGTGTACATGCACAGAAGGAGAAGACCAGAGACAGAGCTACGAGAAACAGTACTAACCCTTTAAGTAATCTGTTCATTTGACGTTCCTTTAAGCGGTGTGTTCAACTCAGAAGGTTGCTGTCAGGCAGAGCGGGATTGACCAGAAGAAGTTGTCTTCCGGGGCATCGTCTGAGAGGTTGACCTTGATGTTTGCTCCGATGCTGCCATACACGTTGTCGGAGATTGAGAATCCGAGACCGGCATCGGCAGTCAGAAGCTGCTTTCCGATTCCGGGACCGACAAGCTGACAGTCGCCCCATGCAAAGCCGCCGATCTCTCCTGCATAGCCATAGTTGTTGAACCAGTTGAAGCTCACAAACGGTGAGAGCTTCTCTGTCATGTAGTATGTGAACTTACCGGCAAGCCTGTTTCCAATGCCCTCACCCTCATAAAGACGGAGAAGAAGAGCATCATACAGCTCTACTGCAAAGCTCTCTGCGCTGTATGTTCCGAACAGGTCGAACCTGTGCTGGACAAGGGCGCCGTCTGCAAGGATCAGGCTGTAACCGGCTACGACATCAAGGTTCTCTGTTCCGATATAGTCAACCTGGAAGCTGAAGGACTTGGCCTCACCGTCATTGTACATCTCGAGGCACATCTCTGTCGGGACCATTGAGAACTCTGCTGAGATGTACATCTCCATCGGGATCTCATAGATAGCTGCAACCTGCAGTGTGTTCCACGGTGCCTTTGGATCCTGACCCATGGACATACCTGCTATGATGCGGAGGTCTGAGAGGAAATCAGGGACAATATCAAAGTAAATCCTGTTCCTGCCCTGCTCAAAGAGGCCGGCTCCGAAAATCGGCTCCCAGCTGATGCTCTCAGCATAAATCTCATAGGCGGTGTTTCCTATGGACATCTTGAGCCAGTCATTCAGCTTGGCCTTGATCTCCCATGAATGAACCTCTACATCAGCTCCGTCATATTTTGCATCTGGAAGGACCATGCGAAGGTTAACCAATGCGGTTCCGAAGCTGTTTGACATGGTGGCGTTGATGTCTGCGAACCACTTCTCGTCAGCTCCGTTGATTGCGAATCCCTCAGGTGTCAGGCCTGTGGGATCGTTGGGTCCGGCATACTGTGTGATTGTGTCAATGGTTACATTGATTGCGGCAAATGCCGAAAATGCGATCATTGCAATGATCAGGCAGGTCAAACCTCTCTTCATTTTTTACTCCTCTTTCTTTGTTTTCTCTTTATTGCTAATCCCGGCACCTGTTCATCAGACTGAAGATCTGACAATCAGCTGGGGCTCATATACCAGTTTGTTTGGCTTGTACTCCTCTTTACCCTCAAGAAACCTCACCATTCTGGCGTAGCCGTTCTTGCCTATCTGGAAGAGCGGCTGCCGGACGCTGGTAAGCGGCGGATCTATGAGTGACGATGAAGGAACATCATCATATCCGATGATTGAGATGTCCTTCGGAATATCCAGATGCTCGTTCTTTGCCTCAAGCATTATTCCGGAGGCGACAATGTCACCTGCTGCGCAGAAAATGCCGTCAATGTCCGAGCCATAGCGCTGCATGCGCTTGAAGACCACCTGTCCTTCCTCAAAATAGTAGTCCTCAATGAAGAATGTATTCTTCTGGTTGAACTTAAGGCCATGGTCCTTGATTGCCTGCAGGAAGCCCTGCTTCCTCTCTTTCTGAGAAAGACCCAGTTCATCGCGGTTGCTGTCACCAAGCACTATGGCAAGGTTCCTGCGCCCGGCGTTGATCAGGTGCTCGGTTGCCAGGTATGCCCCAT
>JAFZUN010000171.1 GCA_017618315.1 Spirochaetales bacterium | reverse complement strand
AGTTCCTTTCATGAAGATTACGGGAACCCAGAATACCCATGTGCATATGTAGGCAAGCATGAAGAAAAGAACCGGTCTGTATCTGTAATTCTGTTTGCTCATATCTTAGCCCTTTGTCCTGATTGTCATTTCAGATTTGAAGCCGTTGAGTTCGACTTTGTGTTCTGCTTCCGGCTTGTTCTCCCACCCGTCGGATATGACATGAGAGGCCCTGCCTTTGCTTTGAATATCCAACTCTGCCTTTTCTGGGATATGAAGATTGGTTATGCATCTGATCTGGTTTATGTCGAGCTGTCTCAATGAGCCGTCATAGAACACCTCCATGTCCACATTGCTTGTGAGCTCAAGATGCCCGTTGAGTTTTCTAAGGCTTGCATTGTCCGCTTTTCCGTTGAACTCAATGTGGTGATCCTGGGTAATGTCATGGATGCTCAGGTTCCGCACATTTCCCTCTAGTTCGATGCGGTTCGATAGTTCTGAGGGGAGAATCACCTTCACCGACAGATGCTCCTTTGCCTCCTGTCTTGACAGATCCTTGTCTGTCTTTACGTCCAGATGCTTTTTCCTGTCTCCATATTCCACCACAACAAGATCCACTTGTTTTCCGTCTGTGAGTTTTACTTTTGCCAGCTTGTATGCTTCCTTAGGAAGATCACTGCGGATCTCCACAATCACTTTCTCTATGTCGGCTGTTGTGACGTCCAGATCCCTTGCCGTTCCTATGTCCAGGTCAAAGTCGCTTTTCCCGAATATATCGAACTCAGTTCTGGATATGTTTTCCTTATTAATGCTCTGTTCTTCCGATACCAGCTGGTCAAGTGAGATATTGAACAGCTTTGCAAGTGATTCAAGATTGGAGATATCAGGGATTCCCAGTCCTGTTTCCCACTTTGTGATTGCCTGACGCGACACGCAGATTTTCTCTGCAAGCTCTTCCTGAGTCATGTTGTTTGCTTTTCTAAGGTTTCTGATTTTCTCGTTCAGCATGTCTGCTTCCTCCGTTCTGATGCTTCAAATCTAAGCTCAGGCATCAGGTAGCGCCACCAACAGATGTTTGCATTTTACGGTTTTTATGCTACTTTGCGTAGCATTTTCAGTCAGCTATTGCGTTGTAGTTTTCTATTGTATCAATGTCTTTAATCCATGATGGTTCATCAAACAATGGCTCATATACATCAAATTGCCTTAAGATTCTACTAACAGAACAATCATCAGGATATTGTAGTATTATCTCTTTGAGTAAATGTGAGTGCAGTACCGGATGTCCGGGGACTTTTTTGTCTCCAAGATAGCAGAATGGTCTTACAGCTTGGTGGCCTTCAAGCATGGGGACAAGGGCCGCATAATGTGCTCTTCCGATCAGGGGCATGTCTGCCAGGGAGATGAAGAACGGGGTGCCATCTTCTGTTTGTGCGACTCCGGTTTTTGTGGAACTGAACTGTCCTTTCCTGTAATCCGGATTGTTCACAATCAGCATCTCGAGTCTCTCCGGGGTTTTTTCTATGAAAGCCTTGCATGGAAGCAGGGCTTTCTCAACAGACTGCCTCCTGTAACCCGTCACCACAATCAGACGGCAGGCTTCTCCGGTCTGTGATGAGTGGTCCTCAAGGAATTCAAGTGCCTGCATGCAGCAATGTGTCACAAGCGGCATGCCTTTGTACGGCAGGAGCATCTTGTTCTCTTTTCCCATTCTTGATGATGTTCCTGCTGCGAGCATGATGATTGTCATAAGTCTTCCTTTCAAATATATTTTGAACCATGTTAGCTGTATTTATCAACTGCGGTACGGTGATTTTAGGTTCTCTGATAGGTCTCATTGTGGGAAAGCACATCAAGGACAGCTTCAAGGAGATTGTATTCTCATGTGCAGGCCTTGTTACGCTTGTCATGGGTGTGGGCATGGCCATGGAATCTGCCAACAAGCTTGTGATGCTCATTGCTCTGCTCATAGGCGGCGCCATTGGATACCTTCTGAAGATAGAGGACAGGATTCTTGCCCTTGGTGACAGGATGGGTAAAATGACCGTAAAAGGAGAGGGCGGGGATGGAACCCATAATTTCGGCAAGGGGTTCCTTGCGTCATCGGTCCTTTTCTGCTCCGGAGCCATGAGTGTTGTGGGTTCAATTCAGGCCGGAACCACAGGAGAGATGCAGACGATTCTGATTAAATCCGTGATGGACGGATGCATGGCTGTTGTGTTCGCATCTGTCTACGGAATAGGGGTGATGTTCTCAAGCCTGTTCATCCTTGTCTATCAAGGATTCTTCACACTGGCCGGAGGTTGGCTTGAGCCTGTTCTTGGGACAGTGGGGATTACCGAGCTTTCCGCGGAGGGCGGGGTGCTTCTTCTGATGATAGGATTCGGTCTTTTGAAGATACGCGAATTCAAGACAGCCAATTTCCTGCCTGCCTTGATTTTTGCCCCGGTGCTGGGGATTTTTGCAGATAAAGTCCTATAATTCAGTGACGCTTTGCATCCTCAAGAGAGGTATCAATGTCCGGGTTGAGCGGTACAGGGTAGCTTCCTGTGCTCCAGATCTGGCTTGCGTATTCGCGGATGGTCCTGTCAGAGGAGAACTTGCCGCTTGATGCCACGTTGAGGATTGCCTTTCTGTTGAACAGCTTGAAGTTGTCCCTGTACAGGTCAAGTGCCTCCTGATGACGGTCTGCGTACATGCGCAGATCTGCGAAGATGAAGTACTTGTCTCCATGCTCGAAGATGTCCGCGAACAGCTGGTCGAATGCATGCGGGTCTCCGACGTTGAAGAAGTTGGATCTTAACAGGTTCACCGCCTCGCGGATCTCATCGTCTGCGTTGATGAAGTCAAAAGGATTGTAATTTCCTCTCATGGCAGATATCTGGTCCTCTGTATGTCCGAAGATGAATATGTTGTCGTTTCCGACTTCCTGGGCTATCTCAACGTTGGCTCCGTCGAGAGTTCCGATTGTGATGGCTCCGTTCATCATGAACTTCATGTTTCCTGTTCCTGATGCCTCAAGACCTGCAGTTGAGATCTGCTCGCTGAGGTTTGTGGCCGGGATGATGTTCTCTGCCATTGTGACTCTGTAGTTGGGCATGAAGAAGACGTGCAGCTTCTTGTTCACGGTTTCATCTGAGTTGACCATGTCTGAGACACTGCTGATGAACTTTATTGAGAGTTTTGCGTTGACGTAACCCGGAGCACTCTTTCCTCCGAAAAGGAAGGTTGTCGGCGGGAACGCATCATAGAAGGACTTGTCGTTCTTGAGTCTCATGTAGATCAGGACAATGTTGAATGCGTTGAGAAGCTGTCTCTTGTACTCATGGATTCTCTTGACCTGTACGTCGAAGATTGTCTCCGGGTCAAGTCTGATTCCACAGTCCTTCCTGAGGAAGTTTGCAGCGTTGATCTTGTTCTGAGCCTTGATTTTTGCGAACTTCTTTGCAAATGAGGCATCATCTGCATAGAGGCGGAGCTTGGAGAGCTTGTCGGCATCTGTGATCCATTCCGGTCCGATTGTTTCTGTAATCAGGTCTGCAAGTCCCGGGTT
>JAFZUN010000170.1 GCA_017618315.1 Spirochaetales bacterium | reverse complement strand
CATAGCCGTTTCTGATGAACTCGTTCATCTCACGAAGAAGGCGCTCCTGCTTGTCGTTGTTTCCGATGATGTTGCTGGCACTGATGTAGCCCGGAATCTCCTTGAATGTAGTGAGCTCGGGATGGTTTGCCTTATGAACACCGTAGCCTACTCCCTCCACAAGGTATGCGGCCACCTTGCCTGACTTAAGGGCAAGGATCATGTCGGTGGGCATGGTGAAGTAAGCAAACTCTGTGTCAGGAACACGGTCCTGAATCAGCTCCTCATAAAGGACTGCCGTCTGAACGCCGATCGGGAGGCCGTTCAGGTCCTCAATCTTGTTGTACTGACCTGATGTGGATGCTGAGGCAACTGCAGTGTTGTCTGAACCCAGCACGACCAAATAGACAGGGCATGTGTAGTAGATGTCTGAGAGTGTGCCTGTCTCGTTGCGCTCTTCGCTGACCACGATGTTCATTCCGATATCGAATTTACCTGTCTCGACTCCCGGGGCAATTGACTCGAACGGAATCTCATTGAAGATCGGAGTATAACCGTACTCCTGGCAGAAGCGGCAAACAAACTCGACATCGAAACCGGCAAGGTTGCCGTCACTTACAAAGCTGAACGGCTCATAGCCGCCCTCGACCGCGACATTCAGGGTCCCGTTCTCACCGGTGAACTCAAAGTCTTTGACACCCACATTATCGGTAAGAGGGTCAAAATCAGCAATCCAGTACTGATACAGGCTACCGTTGTCGCCTAGAAGACCATTCTCATAGCCGTTTCTGATGAACTCGTTCATCTCACGAAGAAGGCGCTCCTGCTTGTCGTTGTTTCCGATGATGTTGCTGGCGCTGATGTAACCCGGAACTTCCTTGAAGACTTCAAGCTCCGGATGGTTCGCCTTATGCACGCCATAACCGACAGCCTCAACAAGATATGCTGCAACCTTGCCGGATTTCAGGGCAAGGATCATGTCTGTGGGCATGGTGAAATAAGCGAACTCCGTGTCAGGCACACGGTCCTGGATCAGCTCCTCATAGAGGACAGCAGTCTGGACTCCTATTGGAAGACCGTTGAAGTCCTCGATCTTCGTAAACTTGCTTGTGTCAACCGTCGCGGCGGACACAGAAGCACAGAGGAGGAGAAGAACAGTAAGGAAAGAAAGTAATCTCTTCATGCTCACTCCTCCACCCATTTGAAGCTCATATCAATCTGATAGAGACATCCGTCAGGATCATCCTCGAGCTTCTTTTCCTTCATCGTCGTTGTGGACTCGCTCAGAAGCAACTGGAACAGCTTGCTCTCCGAGGTCTTGGGGTCAAAGTACTCCTCGCTCTTGTACTTGATGCTCAGGTACAGAGTGTCCTGCTTCTCCGAGTACTCGATCTTGACCAGGATGAACGGGTTGTCCGAGTAGTTGGCGATGTTGTTGATACAGATTTCCTCAATTGTAAGACTGAGCTTGGTAAGACGCTCGGCCTCGATGAGGAGCTTCTCTCCGTAACCCTGAAGCTCTTCGTTCATGGCCTCGAAATCGAACTCCGTGCTGTCGATCTTGTACACAAGAGTTGTCAGTCTCTGGACGAACTTGCGTGTGAGCTCCTTCTTCGGATGGTCGAAGATCTGCTTCGGCGTGCCTTCCTCATAGATGACACCGTCAGCCATGAACAGGACACGGTTGGAGATCTTGCGTGCGAAATCCATCTCGTGGGTCACGATCATCATGGTCCTTCCCGTCTTGGCAAGGAGCTTGATGACAGACTGAACCTCACCAATCATGCTGGGATCCAGTGCACTTGTGGGCTCGTCAAAGAGGATGATGTCAGGATCCATCGCCAGAGTCCTGGCAATGGCAATTCTCTGCTGCTGTCCGCCTGAGAGCTCATCAGGATATGAGAACACCTTTGTGGCAAGACCGACCTGGGTCAGAAGGTACATGGCCTTGTCAAAGGCCTCCTGCCTGCTTCTTCCCAACAGGGTGATCTGAGGATTCATGATGTTCTCGATTACCGTGAGATGACCGAAGAGGTTGAAGGACTGGAAGACCATTCCCATCTTCTTTCTCACTTCGTTGAGGTTGCAACCTCTAGCTGTGATGTCCTGGCCATCAACTATGATCTCGCCGCTTGTGGGCTCTGTGAGCATGTTGATACATCTGAGCAATGTGGACTTGCCCGTGCCAGAAGGTCCGATGATGCTTATCACATCCCCGTTGTTGATGGTAACATTCACGTCTTTCAGTGGAATTGTGTTATCATCAAACTCCTTTCTCAAATGACGTATTTCAATCATTCGCGTAACCCTAGCAAAGTGCAATTCGTCACAGGCTTGTCTTTCTTGACCAGGGCGCACCACATGCATTGTTTGTACCCGTGACGGTGGGGATTCTTGGATATAGTTGGTCCCCGCACTTTACAAGGGCTACCATAAAGACAAAGGGGGTAAGGGTCAACCCTTTATGAGGCAAAAATACTATATTTTTCCTTATACTTTTTCAGCTGAAGATTCAGTTGAAGAAAGTAGCGGTGTCTATCTTCTGATAACCGCCGAAGCTGGTGGGATAGCTGAAGATCTTTTCAGCCAGCGGCTTGCCAAGGAACACCTCTGTAATCTCATCCATTTTGGCAGTAAGATCGATGTCCTCAAACAGCTCAGGATAAACGGATTTTGCTATGAACCATGTGTTTGCAAGCGCAAGCTCATAGTTGGTGTAGTAAGCATTGAAAGCCATCTGGAGGTAGACCTCACCGTCCTGCCATGCCTTGCAGGAATCAAACATGGTCGGGTCTTCCTTGAACAGAGGCTTGACGTTCTTCACAGCGGCAGCATCCATCACAATGATGTCCATGTCTTTCCCGAGGGACACAAAATACTCCTTCTCTATTGCCTGCACTCCCTTGCTCCCCAGACCTGATGCAGCATTCTTCACATTGGCAACATCAAAGGCGGCATAGTTCGGCATGGTCATCAGATGGTTGGTTGTGCCCCAGTTTCCAAGACCGCAGATATACACGGAAGGCTTCTGATCATCAGCTATGGCCGCTGTTCTTGAAGATATATCTGACGCCTCCTTATCTATGAAGGAAATAATTGCCTCTGCACGGTCCTCTTTGCCGAAAAGCTGTCCCAGAAGTCTGAGAGAGCCCTTGAATGAATCATCAAAGACGTTTTTCGGACCTGATCTGAGTGTAATCACCGGAACCCCCAGCTGCTCCTGAAGGGCATTCTCCTTGTCCACATCCTCATATTCGGAGATCACTATGTCCGGATTGCAGGACAAAATCTTTTCTGCCTCTGCAGCCTGGGCCTGAGGTCCGCCGACACCGCATGACGGAAGTGTTGAGAACTCTATCTCATATGCAATTCGGTATGGGATTGCCACGGAGTCAAACATCTTGGGCCTGTTCTGAAGGCTTGTGTTGTCAATGTCCTCCACTCCGCACAGAAGATCCGCACCATTGATGTAGGTGTACATCCTGAGCGCTCCTGCACCGATGCACACGACTCTTGTGTAACTTCCGGGAACAACCTCAACCTGTCTTCCGATCATATCGGTAACCACAATGGAAGAAGCTGACGTACTCTCCGCAACAGGTGTGGCACAAACGGCCATAGCCGCAATAATCATGACAGCAAACAGAACCAACAGTCTCTTTATCATTTTCCAGACTCCTTATGATATTGGATTATCTTTTCTCCACAGCTTTCCACCACCCTGGCGGCAACACCGTAGATATCATTTATGATTTTCTCGTCAAAGACCCCGGAACCACCCGAGACCTTGATTTCCCCATCCTTCATAAAAAAGAACACATCACCGAAATACATGGCCTGATTCAGGTCATGTATTGAAGAAATCACTGTAATACCCTTCTCATGGGCTATCTTCTTAGCTTCATTTATAATCAGCAGCTCATTCGCAATATCAAGGTTTCCGGTGGGTTCGTCAAAGACAAGGACCTTAGGCTCCTGGGCCATCGCACGTGCTATGGCCACCTTCTGGCGCTCGCCTCCGGACAGCTCCAGAACGTTTCTGCAGGACACGTCCTCAAGCTCCATCTCTGACAGAATCCTCTCCACCACCTTGAGATCGGATGCGGACGGCTTGACCGTGTAATAGGAGACTCTGCCGGTCAGTACAGTCTGGTAGACGGTGAGAGCTCCGAAATCAATCTGCTGGGGAACATAAGCCACAATACCCGCGCGCTCGCGGCGTGACATCTGAAGAAGGTCTTTTCCGTTATAAAGGATACTTCCGGAATCCGGTTTAAGTACTCCGGTCATAATCTTGAACAAAGTGGTCTTTCCTGCCCCGTTTCTTCCTAAGAGGATTCCGACTCTTCCCTCTTCAAGGCTCAGATTCACTCCTTTCAGGACGGGATTCTGTCTGTCATATCCGAAAACAAGGTCACGAACCTCAAGCATCAGAGCGCCCTCCTTTCCTGAATATGATGGCAATGAAGAACGGAGCTCCAAGCATTGATGTTATTGCTCCAACAGGAAGCGCGGAGCCGTTTCCCATGCTCCTTGAGAGAGTATCTGCAAAAAGCAGAAGCAGGCTTCCAGTAAGAGCCGTGGCGCTGATGGACCAGAAATGCTCCTGTCCCAGAAGCTTCTTTACAACATGCGGACAGATGATTCCGACAAAACCAATCACACCCAAAAATGAGACGCAAACCGCGGTTATCATTGATGAGAGCAGAAGCGATACAAAACGAAGCACCCTCACATTGACGCCGACGGAGATTGCAACCGCATCCCCGCTCAAAAGCGCATCATATCTTCTTGAGAGCAAAAGGAAGGCGATGATTCCCGCACCCACGACAATCAACATAATAAGGTCAGTCCTGTAAGTAGCCCTTCCCAAGTCCCCGAATGTCCAAATGACTGCGGCCGATAGCCCCACATCCGTTGCATAGAACTGAAGGATTGTGGTGGCGGCAGTCCATACCGAGCCAATGGCTATTCCCGCAAGCACCACAATGTTCGGGGAAAAGCTTCGGAGCCTGCAAAGCCCCAGAATCAGCAGGATCGATATGACAGCAAACACAAATGCCATGATTGAAGTCGAAAACGGGTTTGCCACTGTATCGATGTTCAGGACATTGTTTCCCGTATCCAGAAAGCCTCCGGCAAAGGCGATTATTGAGAGATTTGCACCGAATACCGCCGCGTTGGACACTCCCAAGGTTGATGGACTTGCCATTGAGTTGTTCAGGTTGGTCTGCATTATAAGACCTGACACGGCAAGACCTGCTCCGGCAATCAGCGCAGCCAGAACCCTAGGCAGCCTGATGTTCCAGATGATCCTGTTGTTTGCAGCGGTGCTTTTTCCTGCAAGCGCCCTGAGACAGTCAGAGAGCGACATCCTTGATGAGCCCACAAACAGGCAGACAAATGCCATTAGCACGACCAGGACAAAGAGAATAAGCGCTGTAAGTCTTTTCCTTCTGGAATCAGAAATCACCGGACGCACCACCTGTTGCCCCTTGGGACAGTCTGAAATATGAAACTTCTGTTTCTGATGCGCCCTTCATGAGCGTGGTTATATAAATGATAAATAAAACAAGGAATCCCCGCAAGCGGAAATTCCCTGTTCCAGGTCAATAATTCAGAAATCGCCGAAATACGGAAATTCCGGATGAGTTCTGATTTACTCGCTGATCAGCATTGTGTTCGGATCCAGTGCAACTCCTGCAGGATGCGGGATGTTCTTTCCGTGATCCTTGACCACTGTCATGATAACGCGGCTCTTCTCATCGTTGTAATGAAGTCCGATCAGGACATCAATCTTCTCAAGATACGGATCCATTGTGACAGGAACACCATATTCCGTGAAATCGACATTCGGTCTTGCAGGAGAGACGCAGAACCATACCTCGATGTTCATCTTCTTGGCGAAATCCTTGATCTTGGTCACATCCTCGTCTGAAGCCATCGTCAGCTTGTAGCCATCGAAGAAGACAGCATCGGCCTTAAATGAGCCCTGGTTGATGAGGGTCTCGAGGCTGGCCAGGATCTTGTCCACACCCACGCCCTCCTGGGAGAAGTTCATCATGACGCGGTTTGTACGGATTGTCTGGTAGACATCAAAGGCATCGTCCAGGCTGCGGAACTCGGAGATCTCACGGAAGGCCTCCTTGTACCAGTTCATGATGTGCTCCACGTTGGCTCCGAATGACACGTGGATGACGTTCTCTCCGCGGAGGATCTTGTCTATTGCCAGATGCACCATGCATGCGGTCTTTCCGACACCGTGGCGTGATGCCAGCACTCCCAGATTGCCGCGGCCGAGACCGCCGTTGATTGAGCTCTCAAACACTCTAATGGGGCTTTTCTTTATCAGTTCTGCAACTTCCATGCTGTATTTCCTCTTACTTCAATGATACACCAGAAATCACTTCTTGGCCTTATCTTTTTCTTCCTTCTTCAATTTGAGCTCCTCACCGATTGACTGCGGGACCTTTGCGTAACGGCACACCTCCATTGTGAACTCGGCCTTGCCCTGTGTCATGGACCTGAGGACGGTGGAGTAACCGAACATCTCTGCAAGCGGGACCTCGGCGTCAACGGTACAGACGTTGTTGTCCTCTGTGGAGCTGACAATCATTCCCCTGCGCTGGTTGACGGTTCCGAAGATGGCTCCCTGGAACTCTGACGGACCCTCGATCTCAACCTTCATGATAGGTTCAAGGATAATCGGCTTTGCCTTTGCAAATGCCTCCTTGAAAGCACCGATAGCCGCAGTCTGGAATGCCATATCGGAAGAATCGACCGGATGCCATGCACCGTCATTTATGCAGACACGAACACCGACAATCGGGAACTCAAGCTGTGGGCCTTTCTTCATGGCATTCTGGAAACCCTTCTCACAGGACGGAATGTACTCTGTGGGGATTGCTCCTCCCTTGACCTCGTTGATGAACTCAAAGTCCTTGGGCTCCTCGTCAGAGCTCGGATCGGTGATAATCGGCTCAATATAGCCTGCAACACGTGCAAACTGTCCGCTTCCACCTGTCTGCTTCTTGTGGGTGTAGTTGAACTCGGCCCTCTGACTGATTGCCTCGCGGTATGCAACCTCAGGAGCTCCGACAGTAACCTCGCAGTTGTACTCGCGTCTCATTCTCTCGACATAGACATCAAGATGAAGCTCTCCCATACCCTTGATGATGGTCTGGTTGCTCTCAGGATCCACATAGCACTGGAACGTCGGGTCTTCCTTCATGAAGCGGTTGATTGCCTTGCTCATATTGTCCTGGCTCTTCTTGTCCTTGGGATGAATGGCAAGTGAGATGACCGGATTCGGAACATACATTGAGGTCATCGCATATCTCAGACCCGCGCCGCAGAAAGTGTCGCCGCTTGCGCAGTCAATTCCGAACAGAGCCGCAATCTCACCGGCTCCGCACTCGGAAATGTCCTCCATCTCAGATGCGTGCATCTTGATGAGTCTTCCGATCCTGAAGCGCTTTCCGGTCCTTGTGTTGATAAGCTCGTCACCCTTGCGGAGCTTTCCCTGGTAGACCCTGATGTATGTCAGCTGGCCGTAGCGGCCGTCCTCAAGCTTGAATGCAAGGACAACTGGTGTTTTCTTGTCGTCTGCCTCAAGGATAACCTCCTGCTCATTGTTATCAAGATCCAGGGCTCTGTTCTCAACGTCCCTCGGCTCGGGCAGATACTTTGTCACACCGTCAAGAAGCGGCTGGATACCCTTGTTCTTATGCGCAGATCCGACAAAGACAGGACACATCTTCAGCGATAGTGTTCCGCGTCTGATGGCAGCCTCGATCATCTCAACTGAAGGCTCCTCGCCCTCAAGGATCATGTTCATGAGATCGTCATCAAAGTCGCTGGCGCTCTCAATCAGCTCCTCACGCTTCTGCTGGGCCTCCTCGAGCATTGAATCGGGGACCTCCTCAATGCGGAGGTTTGTTCCGTTGGGCTCGTCAAAGTAAATGGCCTTCATGTTGATCAGGTCAACAACGCCCTCAAGCCTGTCCTCAAGTCCGATCGGCAGCTCAACCAGAACTGCGTTGAGATGAAGCTTCTCCCTCATCTGGCTGACAACACGATACGGGTTTGCACCTGTTCTGTCGCACTTGTTGATGAATGCGATTCTGGGAACCTTGTAGCGGTCCATCTGCCTGTCTACTGTGATGCTCTGGCTCTGGACTCCACCAACTG
>JAFZUN010000169.1 GCA_017618315.1 Spirochaetales bacterium | reverse complement strand
GCTCAGATTGACAGAAACATAGCTGAAAATCCGCCAAAGACATTCAGAGAGGCCATCCAGTGGAGTAACTGGTTCAGCATGCTCTCCAGAACATACAACCGCGGCAGTGCAGGCGGACAGCTTGAGGACCTCTTTAATCCATTCTATGAGAGAGATATCAAGATGGGCAGGCTGACCGATGATGAGGCCGTGTTCTATCTTGCATGCATGTTCCTTCAGGACAGCCGCTACTGGCAGCTCGGAGGTCCGGACGAAAATGACAATGACAAGACATGCCACCTGAGCTATCTTGCCCTTGAAGCAGCTGACAAGCTGAACATCGCCACAAATCTCACAATCAGAGTCCATGATAAGCTTGATCCTGTGTTCTTCAGAAAGTCAGTCGAGCTCTTGTTCAAGAACAAGCAGGGCTGGCCCAGATACTCCAATGACAAGGCGCTGACCGAAGGCTTCATGAGAAACGGATACTCGAAGGAGCTTGCAAGAAAGCGTGTAGCAGCAGGATGCCACTGGATGTGCATCCCCGGCATGGAATACACCATGAACGACACAGTCAAGGTGAATCTTGCCATGGTGTTCCAGGTCGCTTATCAAGACATGATGGCCAGTTCCAATATGAGAGAGCCTTCCGCCGAGGTTCTTTGGGATTTTTATAAGAAACATCTCAAGATAGCGGTTGATGCAACAGGAGCAGGAATAATTCACCACCTCACCTATCAGACCAAGAGCCAGCCTGAGCTCATCCTGAACCTGTTCCAGCATGGCCTTATCGAGAAGGGTGTGAATATCACAGACGGTGGCGCCAATTACTACAACATGTGTGTTGACGGAGCCGGAATCGCCGTTGCGGCTGACAGCTTCGCAGCATGCGAGCAGCGCATTGACATTGAGCATAAGATCACATACGACGAGCTCACAGAGCACATGGCCGCCAACTACGAGGATCAGGATGGTGAGTATGTCAGACAGATGATGCTCCACAGCGAGCGTTATGGCGGCGGCGACACACTGGGAGACAAGTGGGCTGTCAGGATTTCAAAACTCTGGACAGAGCTTGTCAGGGACCTTGTTGAGCAGCACAAGGACAATCCTAAGCATGTCAACTTCATCCCGGGACTATTCTCCTGGTCAAACACAATCCTCTTGGGATCAATCCTCGATGCAACACCGAACGGAAGAAAAGCCGGAGAGCCAATCAACCACGGTGCAAATCCCAACGGAGGCTTCCGAAAGGATGGAGCAGTGACCAGCATGTGCAATTCCATTGCCGCCGTTCAGCCGGGCTATGGAAACACAGCACCGGTTCAGCTTGAGGTGGATCCTCAGATCACCAATGATCCTGATGGCGTGGACAAGATGTGCGCAATGGTCATGGGAATCCTGAAGAGCGGAAACACGCTTCTGAACATCAACATTATCGATGCCAAGAAGATTCTCGAGGCACACAAGGATCCGTACAAGTATCCGGATCTTGTTGTGCGTGTCACCGGATTCACCGCATTCTTCGCAATGTTGAGCGAAAAATTCAGGCAGCTGGTCGTTGACAGAGTCAGAGCAGTCAACGGAGATGCCTGTGAGGAATAGAAACAACAAATGGAGGAAAAGATAATGAGAGACGTACCAACCCAGAAACTGGATGTAACGACAAAGAAAAACGGGACAACTGTCCTGCTTCCCGGATGCATTCCCGGAGCAACCCCGTTCCACCATTCAATCATGGCAGGAACTGAGCTGACACTCGAACCCGGAAACTTCTACCACATCCTTATCTGCTTCATTGGCGAAGTGGAGTTCGTCACCGACGGAAACGAGTACAGGTTCCATGAAAGGGTCTCACTCATTCCCGATCCGAAATGCGCAGTCACTGTCAAGGCGCTTACCGACGCACACATCCTTGAGATCCGCTGGAACTTCCGCGAGGGCGATGATGAGCTTGCTGCCGAGTACAAGACGCAGTTCCCGCTGATTCAGATCTACCGCAACTCAAAGCAGTACCGCGACAGGAACAAGAGCGACAAGACCATAAGCAGAAGTTGTGTCGATCAGCGCAAGATCCCGCGCTTCGCATTCGGCTCAGTCGAGACCTATGGAATTGATGCAGTAAAGTCCCACGACCACCCGATGCTTGACCAGTATTTCTTCTCATTCCCCGAGAACGAGATGGATGTCCTGATTGACTTCGAGCCCATCCACATGACCGGAAGCGAGCTTCTCTACATCCCGCTCGGATCGATGCACGGCGTGGATGTCAAGGAAGGCGAGCACTGCCATTACCTGTGGATTGACTTCTATCCTGACAATGAGCTGGCTCTGAAGAGACTCGATGCATCCCATATCCCCACAGGTAAGCATGCCGACTTCAACGAGAAGGGAGAGCGAATCGGCTGATGGACTACTCCGTTCCTAAAAAGCTCACGTCCGGCAGAGCCTGGAGAACCTACACAGGCGGAAGTCTCATAGACAAGATCCACGGTATAGAGGGAAGCTGTGACACGCAGTTTCCCGAGGAGTGGATCATATCCACCGTCACCGCCAGGAACGCAGGACGTGAGGATATCATCGAGGGAATCTGCTTTCTGGATGATGACAAGGCTGTATCGCTAAAGGACTACATAGAGGCGAATCCGGAGGCAGCGCTCGGAAAGGCACATGTCTCTTCCGTGGGCTCGTCCACCGGCGTGCTGGTGAAGGTCATTGATGCAGCAGAGAGACTCACCGTCCAGGTCCATCCGAACAAGGAGAAGGCACTGTCTCTTTTCAACTCTCAGTTCGGAAAGACCGAATGCTGGTATGTGCTCGGAGGAAGAACCATAGACGGTGACCCACCGAGCATATACATGGGATTCAAGCCGGGCATCACCAGAGAGGAATGGAAACGTTGTTTCGATGAACAGGACATCCCTGCCCTTCTTGATCACATGCATCACATCGAGGTCAAACCCGGAGACACATGGCTGATCAAGGGAGGAGTTCCCCATGCCATAGGCAAAGGATGTCTTCTGGTTGAGATACAGGAGCCTACCGACTACACCATCCGTGTCGAGCGTACCACCCCCAAGGGGCTTAAGGTCGCCGACATGGGTTGCCACCAGGGCCTTGGATTTGAGCGCATGTTCGACTGCTTCGAATACAACGGATATACCCTGGAGCAGGCCAAGAAGAACTGGTGCATTGAGCCTGTAGTCCTTGAGTCTTCGAATCAGTTTGTGCGAAAGGAGATCATCGGGTACAAGAACACCGACTGCTTCAGGATGGAGAGTTACAGCATAACGGGAAAATGTCCCGTCTCTGTCAGTGGCGTCTTCTGCGGAATGTACTTCCTTTCCGGAAAGGGCAGACTTGTCACAAAGGACGGTGAGATTCCAGTACGCGGAGGTGACCAGTTCTTTGTGCCGGCATCATCCGGAGACTTTTTAATTAAGGCGGACAAGGATTCTCCGATTGAGATGTTCCGCTGCTTCGGACCAAAAGCCTGAGGAAAGACAATGAACCAGAACGAGCGGCTTTGTCCGCATCCAAGTGACGGCAAGGCCGTTGAGAAAGAATACGATATCATTGTCATTGGAGGCGGCATTGCGGGTTGCAGTGCCGCCCTTGCATCTGCAAGACATGGCAAGAAGACTCTTCTGATTGAAAAACTGATTGTGCTGGGAGGCCTTGCCACTACAGGGCACATCACCATCTACCTGCCTTTGGACGACGGATACGGCAGACAGGTGATAGGCGGAATCAGCGAAGAGCTTCTTAAACTCTCAGCCAGATATGCATACCACGGAAATGACATATCCACATGGAAAGAGGACGGCAGGCGATATGAGTGCAAGTTCAATGGTCCGGCATTCTCCCTTGCCTTGGAGGAGCTTCTCCTTTCTGAGGGGATAGACATCCTTTATGACTCGCTATTCACAGGTGCACAAGTCTCAGAAGGAATCTGCAGTGGAGTGTATGTTGAGAACAAGAGCGGCCGCCAGTTCTTCGGTTGCAAAGGCGTTGTGGATGCCTCAGGAGATGCGGATCTGTTCTTCAGAAGCGGCAGTACCTGCATTGCCGAGGAGAACAGCCTTGCAATCTGGCTCTATTTCACGGAAGGCTCAAATGTCGGAGCCATCCAGAAACGCGGAGGCAACGATGCCCCCGGTCTGGAACTGTCAGCCTTCGGAACCATAGACACAAAGGCACAGAAGCATATTGTCACTGAGCCATATTTCGGAGACACGGGAGAATGTGTGAACAGGTTCATTATCGACTCCCATAAACGCATCCTGAACGTCCTGAAAGACAATCCATCGGCATCACCTGCTTCACTTCCCGGCATGGCGGATATCCGCAAGGCAAGGAGGATTGAAGGAGCCTATGAGCTTTCAGACATAGACGCGGACAAACACTTTGAGGACAACATAGCATGCACCGGAGACTGGAGAAGACCGGGTCCGGTCTATGAAATCCCGTACAGGACCTTGTTCAACGGAGATCTGAAAAATGTTCTCAGTGCCGGACGCTGCATAAGCACATCAGGTGAGGCATGGGAGATAATCCGGTGCATTCCGCAGGCAAGTGCCACAGGCCAGGCTGCAGGAACCGCCCTTGCCCTTTCACTTGAATCAGATCTGGCTGTCCAGAACCTGGATGTGAGAAAGCTCAGAAGTGAACTATTGGCAGACGGCGTGATTCTTGACGCCAACAAGGAATGATTCTGATGAAAAAGCAACTGCGATTCGGCCTTCTTGGCTGTGGCATGGTTGGCCACTATCATGCATCTGCAATAGGTGCGGTTGAGGACTGCACTCTTGTAGCCTGCGCATCAAAGTCCTACTCAAGCGCAGAGAAGCTCGCAAAAGAGTTCGGAACAGAAGCAAGACATTCTTATGATGACCTTCTTTCGGACTCTTCAATCAATTTCATAACAATCTGCACACCATCAGGCAATCATTTTGAAGATGCAAGAAAAGCGCTTCTTGCCGGAAAGAATGTGGTTGTCGAGAAGCCCATAAGCCTCAGACCAGAACAGGCGGACGACCTTATTGACCTTGCAAAGGAAAAAGGCCTGATACTCTGCACCATATCGCAGACCCGTTTCTCGGATGCAGTCCAGGCAATCCACAAGGCAGTAATTGAAGGCTGGTTTGGTAAGATGGTATCCGCACAG
>JAFZUN010000168.1 GCA_017618315.1 Spirochaetales bacterium | reverse complement strand
GCTCTTGGAACCATGATGGTGGATCCTATGGACATGAGTGCCAGAAGCACATGGGCAAAGTACGCCACGGGTGTCTATGTCCCTGAGGGGCATGTCCTGCCGCTTGGCGATAACCGTGACAACTCACAGGACGGCCGCTATTTCGGCCCCATTGATGCCGATAACATCAACGGCAAGGTCGTGTTCAGGATCTGGCCGCTCAACAGGATTGGTTCCCTCATAGGCGAATGAGTCCAGACGCTTTTCTTGACAGCTTTGATTTCTCAAAGGACTTATCCCTCTACATCCATGTGCCGTTCTGCATCTCAAAGTGCGACTACTGTGCGTTCTATTCTGTTCCCAACCATTCTTATGAGATACTGGATGCCTACACATGTAAGCTGATCTCAGAGATTGAGGCCGTCAACAGCAGGATGGAGGGCAGGCCGTATCTGACTGCCTTCATCGGCGGTGGCAATCCCGGCTGTCTTGGACCGAAGAGGCTTGAGATGATTGTAAGGGCTGTCTGTGCGAACGGGCGGCCTTCCGAGTTCAGCACGGAGATGAATCCTGAGAGTCTGTCAGAGGATTTCTTCCCGCTTTTCGGAGCTTATCTTACACGGCTCTCAATGGGTGTGCAGAGCCTTGATCCTACAGCCCTGGCGTTTTTGGGACGCAATGCGGATATCAGTCAGACAAGGAGGGGACTTGAGCTCTCACAGAAGCTCAAGCTCTTAAGCGGATGTGATCTCAGCTATGACCTGATCACATGCCTTGGAAGCTGGCATGATGAGCTCTCTGATGTTTCCGGTATTACTTGTGCTTACCCGTCAGACCATCTCAGTGTCTATGCGCTCACTCTGGAGGAAGGTACTCCGCTGTGCCGGAGAAAGCCTGTTCTTCCGGATCCTGACATGCAGTATGAGATATTGAAGGGAATCTGGGATTATCTTGAGCAGAATGGCTTTGAGCATTATGAGGTCTCCAACTTTGCCAGACCCGGTCACAGGTGTGTCCATAACTGCCGATACTGGCAGTATTCTCAATATCTGGGTCTTGGTCCGGGGGCAGCATCACCCGCGTTCGGCAAAGACGGAAAGGTGAGCAGAATAAGTATCAATCATTCCGTAATCGGCTATATTGCAGCCGACATTCTCACCGGTTTTGATAAAGAGATGCTCTCTTCAAAGGAGGCTTGTGAGGAGCTTGTGCTGATGGGACTGAGATACAAAGGTGGCCTGAATCTCTCAAGGCTTGAGGAATATGCTGGTATTAAGGCAAGGCAGGTGCTTGTTCCTGAGATCTTGAAAACCCTTGTGGGGTTCCATCTTGAAGGCAATTTCCTTGTTCCTGATGATGAGGGTCTGATGACCGCCGATGCCGCAGCAGGCACATTATTGGATTGGCTCTATTGACATCTATTGACAGTAAAAATAGAGGCGTGGTAAATTTGTTGGGTATTCTTTTATATAATCACAGAGGTATTAACTAATGTCAGGTCACAGTAAATGGGCAACCATCAAGCACAAGAAGGGGATTGCTGACCAGAAGCGTGGTCAGAAGTTCACAAAACTCATCAAGGAGATCAGCGTCGCAGCCAGAATGGGCGGTGCAGATCCCGATATGAACGCAGCACTCAGGACTGCCATTCTCAAGGCTAGAGCCGAGAACATGCCTAAGGACAACATCGAGAGAGCCATCAAGAAGGGTTCCGG
>JAFZUN010000019.1 GCA_017618315.1 Spirochaetales bacterium | reverse complement strand
GCGAACAACCGTGCAAGCACCAAAAGCTGTTTCTGGATTGCCTTGCCGTAGAAGACGGCATAGTACGGATTCATGATTCCGCATGCCGTCCCATGACCTGCGACGTCCACAAGAGAGAATGATGTCAGATGGCCTCCGGAAGTTCCACCTATCATTATGGCGTAGCCGCCGAGATCGGTTGCAAGTCCGATTGCCTCACGCGCAAGTCTGTCATCAGGCTTCTTTACTGCAGTCTTGGCGCAGGAGAGGACAAGGTTGAACGCGCACTCACATATCTCGCGTGCAGTATCATAGGAATCGCCTTTTGCGCCGCAGAAAACCTCAAAGGTGTGTGAAAGAGCATCCAGAGCTCCGTCTATGGTCACACGCGCAGGCATGGAGCATGTAACATCATAATCAAAGAGAGCACAAGCAGGGACTATTGCAGGATCCACAATCAGCTTCTTCTGACCCGCAACCGGATCAGTGATGTTTGAGTACTTTGTCAGATGAGCTCCTGAGGATGCTGATGTCTGCACCGCAACAACAGGAATCAGTTTACTTCCCGTCTTAATCAGGGCCTCCGTGACCTTGCCTGTTCCGAAATAGCTGTCTATATCACCGCTGAAGTTGCCTCCCAGCGACGCAAGTACAGATGCGGCCTTGCATGCATCGATTGTCGAGCCACCGCCTACTGCCACAATGCAGTCCGGCTTATGCTGGAGAATATATGTGGTGATCCTGTAAACGTCCTCACGCGGGGCATTGGGTCTTGCTCCAGGACAGACACTGCCTCCTGCAACCTCAAGACCGGCATCTTCAAGGCTCCTGAGGACTGTCTCCACGCTATTTGCCATGTGGGCGGTATTGGCAACCACAAGAGCTTTCTTGCCGAACCGTGAAGCAAGCTCGCCTACCCTGTTCAGACATCCGGTTCCCATTATGTAATCGTTGCCGCGCCACTTGCGGATCAGTGTATACCCCTGCTCCAGATATCCTGCAAGGATGTTATCCTTCATTAGCGGGTGCCTGTACCAATCGCGTTTCAGGAGATATTTGTCAGCGATGACAGGATTGTCAAAGCCCCAGTCCTCGGAGATGTCCTGATATTTATCGATGAAACCGTTCTTCCTGAGCACATTTGAGGAAGCGCGGTTATCCTTCATCACATGGGCCGTTATTGTCCTGATTCCGATTTCATCAAACACATAGGAGACAAGAAGGGCCGCGATGCGGGTGGCAAGTCCTTTTCCCCAGTAAGGCTCATCCAGCCTGTAGCCTATGGAGACCTTGTTCCTCTCCTTTTTGTAGCTGTAGATCTCAGCAAGACCTATCAGATGCTCCGGATCTTTCTTCAGATACACTCCGAGAAGCACGCAGTCATTTGTTTTGAGGCACTCGTCATCAAGCCTCTCTATCACTTCTTTAGCATCATACTTCCGCTCAAAGAGGAATGTCGGAAGATACTTATATACCTTGGGATTGGTCGCAAGAGCATGCAGGGCATCCGCATCATCAGGCGACATCTTTTGCAACAGAACCACATCATCCGACAGTCTCGGATAGCCTTCGAATAGTCTCATACCGGCAATTATCCACCAATTCAACATGAATTGCAAATTGTTCACAACACGCTCAGGGATAGCCATTATCCGCACTTCTTCTCAGAGATGGAACAAAGCAACTTCACAAAATCGTAGTATTTTTCAGGTCCCCCGTTTGAGCCTGAAATCTTCTTGCAGGGCTTACCCACTTCTTTGTACCTGAGATTCCACCCATACCCGTCAATAACCGGACCACTGTACAGATCAGACCATTGGGAGACATTGAAACCTTCAATTTCCTTCAATAATGAGAGACTATCACCACTGTATGTGCCTTCAACAACCATACCGTCGGGAAAACCGTATTCATTGCCCTTGCGCCGGAACTTGATGGAAGTACCGTCAACTTCTAATCTGATCTCCCTGTTCCAGGAAAACGGCTGATACTCATTTAAGACAAGATATTCGAACATTTCGCTGCTCCTTACTATAGTAGACTAGAAGGCAATGAGTGGCCAATCAGTCACATATCTCTGGCTGTATACTTTTTCCCATTATTCAGAGTCCAAAAGTAATCACTGTTAACTTTTCATGGCGAAATCACATGGAAAAGTAAACAGATCAGCATGTAAATGCCTTGCTCAGTAAAGGCATGAGGTTTGTATTTGATGTTTGTTCCTCTCTTAATCTTGCTGTTCAAGGTGAAATTTCTGCACCTTGAAACCTCAGATGCTTCCTCATCACTGAGCTGGAACATGAAATCCTCACCGTCAAACTTCTCAGCATTATTCTTGACCTGCCTGTTGAAATTCTTGGTCTCATACCCGTAGATCTCCGCCAGGTCAAAGTCCAGCATCACCTTGACACCACGGATGGTGTAGATCCTGTCCTTTATGGACGTCTCATCAATCAGAATCATGTTGTCTTCCACGTTTTTCTCCTAAAAAAAAGATTCAAAGAGCAATCCTTAGACCGCAGGCTCTTGCCCTTTGCCCATATATACGGGAAAACTGTCGGAAATATATCACCCTCCAAGAAAAAACTTTGGTTATTTTATGTTGCACTGACAGGAACAATCTCAGTCTGCCAGACCAAGTCTGCCGAGGATGCACTCCAGGACCTTCGGATCCTCACTGATGCTAATCTCAAATGCCTTTTTCCCAGCATCCTTTATGGACGCCCCTATGTGATACATTTTCTTCCTGTCCAGTATGAGGAACCTGTCATGGAACTCATCTGTCATCCTCACATCCAACGAGGGATACTGGGCATTGAAGTCATTGATTTCTTTATCAGTGGTCCTGTTGCCGGAGGCAGAGGTGAACATCAGAACTGCAACACCTGTCTTCTTCCTGGAGAGCATGTCCAGGGTCCTTCTGTCCACATAAGAGTCAATGAGTATTATCTCCCTCTCTGCCTTCTCCAGTATCTGCTCTATGCAGCTTGTCGCATCCCACATCTGACCCTTGAAGAATATGACGGCCTTGTCAGTTTCGGGTTTTTCAAGTTGTTTGAACAGTTGGTTGACTTTGTCATCTGTCTCCAACTGTTTCAGCTCAATGCGGTCAAGTCGCTGGAATACCAAGGAGTTATCCGTAAGGTAATGGCGCATGGTTTTGAATGTTCGAACTAATACCAGACTTTGCCGGACTGCCAATTCACCCTTCAGAACAGTCATCAACATATAGATACCCTGTTCAGTGAAAGCATGAGGGAGATAAACACGTCCGCCCTTCCTTCCTATTGTCTGCATGATCGTGGTCAAGTTTCTTGACCTCGATAATTCAGTAAATTCCTCAGTTGTTAGCTGAAACATCAAATCATCTGGAAATCTTGCACTGTTGTTCTTTACCTGCTGATTAAAGGCTTTTGTCGAGTAACCATAAATTGCCGCCAAATCAGTATCCAGCATCACCTTTACATCTCTGATGGTGTAGATCTTGTCCTTTATGGATCTTTCATCAATCAGAATCATATCGTCTGCCATATTGTTCTCCTTTTCTCCAGACAACAAAGAACAACCTGAAACCTCAGGTTTTGTCCTTTGCCCTTATATACGAGAAAAGTGCCGGAAATATTTCAGTTTCCAGGAAAAAAATGAAACTTTTTTGTGTTGTTCCAGAAATCAATGAACCTATGTTGCCCAATGGCCACATATTGCGGTGCATCATGTTATTATGAAGACAAGGACAAGGTGAGCATGCCATTCAGAATCGCTTATGCAGATATAACACAAATCAACGCCGATGCAATAGTCAACCCAACCGACCAGTACTACAGTGGCGGAGGCGGAGTGGACAGACAGATACATGAAATCTGCGGGTACAAGCTGTATGAAGCAACTGACAGGCTCCCACGCTTGCATCTCGGAGAGGCAATCCTGTCAAATGCACTGTCGGCTTCATAGAACATCAGCATATGCTCCTTTGTGTTTCCCTTGAGAAAGGCAGACTGCACAGCCGAATCTCCGGACTTAACCTTCTCGCTTATTTCCACATTCAATCCGAATGACGCAATCTCCTTCCGGAGCGCTGAGAAGTAATCTGAAAGAAGGAAAGATTCATCCGTAGTCTTAAGAGAAAAGTCCAAATCCTCTGAGAAACGATCCAGATTATGGAAAATCCGCAGGGCTGTTCCTCCATAGAAAGCTGCCTTCCGGAAGAACCCGGCACGCGAAAGACCGCATAGGACTATTTCCTGAATTGGAATAATTGTTTTTTGTCTGATAATCAGAGCCCTGTGCTTCCTGTTCTGCGGTATTTGAGGAAAAAGCGCCTCTAGAGAAAGAAATGGAGAACAACGATTGAATGCTAACCGCTTACACATCAATAACAATAAATGTTTACACATCTGATAATTCCTGCTTCATGTGG
>JAFZUN010000167.1 GCA_017618315.1 Spirochaetales bacterium | reverse complement strand
TCAATTAGAGAAACAGTAGATAAAGCTCTTGAATGGGAAAAAATAGCAATAGAAAACAAAGCAAAAGTATCAAAAGAGATACCAGATTCATCACTCAAAATGCAAATAGCAGAAAAAAGTGGTTCTTCCTTTTATATTGGCTCATACAAGGTACCAGTTACTTTTAGTTTTGTTTCGACTGAAGATGCTGGATTGACAACACTTATGATAATTGGAGGAACAACAACCGCCTCTTCAAATAAATACATTGATCTCGAATTCCAATCACAAGTTATTACTGATATCAGTTCTTTTGCAGAGGCTATCAGTGAAAAAGCAATTTCAAGTGCAATTGCAAAACATAATGACGACTTAAATGTGGCAGATGATTTATTCAAATAAGAAGGAGAACTAAAGAAATGAAAATTAAAAGTGTTTTGATTATTGTATTGTGCTTAGTTAGCCTTGTCAGCTGTGCTTCAACAAGAACAGGTGATGATTATGAGATACCTATCGATTCTGATTTCACTGAAAACCCTGACAACTGGGAAATAAAGGCTTATGTCGATCAATTCAGGCTGCCTACAGATAATAAATATGTCGTATCTTGGGCTATTGCGGGTTTTTTTTCAAATTCAGCGACAAAAGGTTCGGAATGTACTGCAAAGCTACTCATCAATTATGAGGGTGAAGTTGAGATTGTGATATATGAATATGGCAAGTATTTGGCCGATGCTTATTCATCTGAATCGTATACGTATACAATGGAAAATACAGAAACAAAAGAAATCGTTTCTAAGGGATATGCCACCCTTACAGATCGATTTACTATAGATGATGAAGAAGCAACTGAAATCATTGATAATCTTTGTAAAGGTGGGATTTATTTATTTACTATAGCTGGAGGAAAATATACAACTTCAATATATGTCATTTCTTTTGATGGAAGCGGTTGTGCCGCCGCATTAAAAGAATTATTCCCAGTAATGGAAGAAGCATCTGAACAAAAAGATTAAGGAAGCTGTTGATAGTTTCTTGGTGTAAAGCAATAAAAGGCTTTTCGATCTTTATCTCGGAGACGAAACTTGCGCCCTACGGCGCCCGCCTTCGAAAACCGGAGACGGGACTTGCCTTCGCCTCCCGGAAGAAAATGGAGACGGGACTTGCGCCCTACGGCGCCCGCCTTCGTCAAAACGCAATGCGCCTGCGTTTCTCCTCGTTTCAAGTCCCGATGTCTATACTAAAAATCAGCCCCAGCAAAAAAAACTGGGGCTGATTCTTACCGGAGACGGGACTTGAACCCGAACACCCTTGCGGATAACAGATTTTGAGTCTATCGCGTCTACCATTCCGCCACTCCGGCAATCTGTCTTTGACTGAACTAAAGTATCATAGCACGGTTTTTACGTCAATCGTCAGACCACAGGGTTCTCGAGCTTGCCCAGGCCTTCTATCTCGCAGCGGAAGACATCACCGGGTTTGAGGAATGCATCAGAGTCATTCTTCCCTACCGCAACGCCAGCGGGTGTGCCTGTGGCAATGACATCGCACCTGTGGAGCGTCATGCCCTGGTTCAGGTCGCGGATGACATCGAAGATACCGCGCCTGAGAAGAGAGGTTCTCGAATCCTGGACAAGGACGTTGTTCTTGTAGCCGCGGATGGCAAGGTCAAACGGATCATCGAACTCATCCAATGTGGCAATCACCGGACCCATGGCGCAGTATGTGTCGATGCTCTTTCCAAGTGACCACTGCTTATAGCGCTTCTGGAACAGTCTTGAGGTGTAGTCGTTGATGATTGTGAATCCGAAAATCACAGACTCGTCAATCGGACTTCCCGGAGGAAGCTCTTTGGCAAGAATGACTCCAAGCTCTGTCTCATAATCACACTGTGGATCCAGGTCCAGACGGCTTCTGAGAATCTGACCGTCGCCAAGGCAGTCGTGGGTGCGCTTGATGAAGTAGATGGACTCGTCATTCTGCACGGATGTCTGCATGGAGCGGCTGAACTCATCTGCATGACTCCAGTAATTGAGCCCAACACAGAGCATGTTCATGTCCCTGGTGAAGGGGCTGAGAAGATTCACTTCAGATACAGGAACAGGCTTAGAAGATGCCTTAATCTCACTTGCTGTCTGAAGATCGCCTTTCAGGATATAGCCGTCAAGGTCAGGCTCAGGACTTCTGATCTCATAAACGGCATCCCCTTCAAGAATCCCGTATCTTCTATTGTTGTCATGCAGATAAGACAGATATCTCATTAATTATGATTCCTTACAATTACGGCTGCTTTCCGATGTAGGCGAGAATTCCTCCGTCAACATAAAGAATCTGACCATTTACGAAATCACTGGCCTCTGAGGCAAGGAAAAGCGCAGGTCCCTGAAGGTCATCAGTGGTTCCCCATCTCTCTGCAGGTGTCTTGGCGACAATGAAACTGTCAAACGGATGTCGTGATCCATCAGGCTGTCTCTCCCTGAGAGGAGCTGTCTGCGGAGTTGCGATGTATCCCGGACCAAGGCCGTTGCACTGGATGTTGTATTTTCCATACTCAGAGCAGATGTTGCGCGTGAGCATCTTGAGTCCGCCCTTTGCAGCTGCATAAGCGCTGACTGTCTCACGGCCGAGCTCGCTCATCATTGAGCAGATGTTGATGATCTTTCCGCACTTCTTCTCAACCATGGCAGGAAGAACTGCCTTGGAGACAATGAAAGCAGATGTGAGGTCAATGTCCACAACCTGTCTGAAATCCTCAGCTGACATCTCTGTCATTGGAATTCTCTTTATTATTCCGGCATTGTTGACAAGAATATCAACAGTCTGTCCGAAGTCCCTCACAATAGTTGCAAGAGTCTCTTTAACCTGGCTCTCATCAGTGACATCGCAGATGTATCCGCGGACATCCTTAACTCCGTCAGCCTTGTAGTTGGCAAGTGCCTTGTCCAAGCCGTCCTGATGTCTGCAGTTGAATGCAATCTTCGCTCCAGCTCTTGCATAACAGAGCGCTATTGCATATCCGATACCGTAGGAAGCACCCGTGACCCAGGCAAGCTTTCCTTCCAAACTGAATTTCTTCAGATAATCACTCATCCTTTTTCTCCTCAATAATATAGCCTAAAATAGCAGATAACCTACTAGAACACAAAGTTATCTCTGAAATTAGACCATCGATATTGTTCTTATCTAGTCTGAAGACCGGCGTTGAGACACTGATTGCAGCCACTGTCTCACCATAAGAATCAAGTATTGGTGCTCCTACACAGAAGATTCCCGTCTCATTCTCCTCATCATCAAAAGCATAACCTTGGCTTCTGACTTTGGCAATCTCAGCCTTAAAGGCTTCAGGTGTGCAGATTGTCTTAGGAGTATAGCATTTCAAGCCCTCTTCTCTGATGTATGACTCCACTGCAT
>JAFZUN010000166.1 GCA_017618315.1 Spirochaetales bacterium | reverse complement strand
TCTATAGTAGGTTATTTCGGAGGCGTTGTAGACCTCGTGGTCATGAGGATCTGCGATATTTTCCAGAGTATTCCACCGCTTCTCATGAGCGTAGCCATATCTGCTGCTTTGGGGCAGGGGTTTTTCAATACCCTGATAGCTCTGTCCCTGGGTTCGACTATCGGTACGGTACGACTTCTCAGAGGCTCGATAATGAAAATCCGTAGCGAGGAGTTCCTGGAGGCTGCGGATCTGATAAGCTGCAGCAAGTTCAGGACGATTGTGACCCATGTTCTGCCCAACAGCTTCTCTCCTGTCATAGTCAGGTCGACAATGGGAATCGCCAATGCCATCATGAGCGCGTCCACACTGAGCTTCATCGGTCTCGGTATCCAGCAACCCACTCCCGAGTGGGGAGGCATGCTCTCGGGCGCCAGGAAATTCATGCGCAAGTGCCCATGGATGATTGTCTATCCCGGTCTTGCAATCGCCATTACCGTCCTTGCCCTTAATCTTCTGGGTGACGGACTGCGCGATGCCATGGACCCGAAGATGAAGGACTGAGGGGAGGTTGATATGGAAGAGAAATTCCTTGAAGTAAAGAACCTCACCATAGATTTCACATCCGCTGGAAGCATTGTGCATGCGGTCAACGATGTGTCGTTCACTTTGGATAGGGGAAAGGTCCTGGGTCTGATAGGTGAGACCGGTGCCGGAAAATCTGTTGTGGCAAAGGCCATCCTCCAGATTCTTCCGGACCACGGGACCAAGATCCGCGGAGGCGAGATTTTGTTCGAGGGCAAGGACCTCATGAAGCTCAAAGAGGACCAGCTGATGAAGATCAGGGGCAACGCAATCTCCATGATCTTCCAGGATCCCATGACCGCCCTGAACCCCATAATGCGCATCGGGACACAGATTACCGAGGTCATCACTCATCACAAGAAGATATCCAAGGCCGATGCCGAGAAAGAGGCCATGGCCATGCTGGAGAAGGTGGGAATCCCTTCCGAGCGCTTCCGTGAGTATCCTCATCAGTTCTCCGGCGGAATGAAGCAAAGGGTTGTCTGTGCCATGGCGCTTGCATGCAACCCCGTTCTTCTTCTGGCCGACGAGCCGACCACCGCACTTGACGTGACCATCCAGGCGCAGGTGCTCAAGATGATCTCCGACCTGCGCAAGGAACTGAATGCAAGCATGCTGATCATCACACACGACATCGGTGTTGTGTCCAAGGTCTGCGACGACATAGCCATCATGTATGCGGGGCAGATAATAGAGAAGGGCTCAAAGAAGCAGATATTCTCAAATCCCAGCCATCCATACACTCAGGGTCTGTTTGCGGCCTTGCCTAGCATGAACGAGGATGTGGAGTACCTGCATCCCATCGAGGGCCTTCCGCCTGATCCGGCGAATCTTCCTAAAGGCTGTCCGTTCGCACCCAGATGTCCGCGTGCCACCGATGAATGCAGGATGGACAAGCCAATTCCCGTCACCATGGTGGAGGAGGGTCATACGACAAAGTGTCTGAGATACAAGGAGGCCCGCACATGAAGGCTCCGTTACTTGAAGTGAGAAATCTCAAGAAGTACTTCACCACCGGTCGTGGATTACTCCATGCCGTGGACGATGTCTCATTTTCTATAGAAGAAGGGACAACTTTGGGTGTTGTCGGTGAATCAGGATGCGGTAAGAGCACGCTTGGAAGAACAATCCTTCATCTGTATGAGCCGACTGACGGCAAGATGTTCTTTGAGGGAAGGGATATCACCAATCTGGACAAGAGACAGCTGAAGGAGATCCGTGCAAACATGCAGATGATCTTCCAGGACCCGTATTCTTCCCTTGACCCGAGAAAGATGATAGAGGACACCATCATGGAGCCCCTGAAGGTCTATAAGATCGGAACAAAAGAGGAGAGGCTTCAGAAGACCATGGAGATCATGAGGATGGTAGGTCTGGACGAGCGTCTGAGGCAGTCGTTCCCGCATGAGCTTAACGGAGGAAGAAGACAGAGGGTCGTAGTTGCCAGGGCTCTTGCCCTGAATCCAAAGTTCATAGTCTGTGACGAGCCGGTCTCCGCACTGGATGTTTCCGTACAGGCGCAGATACTGAATCTGCTCAGGGACCTACAGAAAGAGCATGGGCTGTCATACATCTTCATCACGCACGACATGTCCGTTGTGAGACATATCTCTGATGAGATCTGTGTCATGTATCTGGGACAGATAGTGGAGAAGTGCCCAACAGCTGAACTCTTCAAGAACCCGCTTCATCCCTATACACAGGCCCTTCTGGCATCTATTCCCGTGGTTGGAGCAGACGATGATGGCTCCGAGACAGAGATCATCCAAGGTGAGCTTTCATCCCCGATTAATCCGAAGCCGGGCTGCAGGTTCTTCAACAGATGCAAATATGCATGCGAGAAATGCAGGGAGGAGCAGCAGTTCAGGGAAGTGGGACCGGGACATCATGTGCTGTGCCATATGGTGAAATGATCTTGGAGGAAAGTGAAGAATGAAAAAGAGTGTTTCCTATAACGGCTGGACCGACGACATCGTGTTCCTGGAGCCGGATATCATTTATTCAAACAGGGGTGGGCAGGATCTCAAGCTTCATCTGATTCTTCCAATGTGGTTTCATTATGCCAGGAAGAACAATGAACCTCTGGACAGGAAGTTCCCCCTGATTGTGTATGCAAAGGGAAGCGCGTTTACACATCCTGAATACAAGGAGGCAATCGGTCGGGCATGCCGGATAGCTGAGCATGGTTTCATAGTGGCCATGGTCGAATACAGCAATTTCCTTGAGGGAAACACATTCCTGGATACTTGCAAGGATTTCAAGACTGCTATCAGATTCCTACGCGCTCATGCAGAAGAATACTGCATAGATCCGGACAGGATTGCAGTATGGGGAACATCATCAGGAGCTACCAATGCCCAGTTTGCGGCATTCACCGGAAATGATTCCGAGTATAAGACTGATGAATACACTGAATATGATGACTCTGTTTCCGTTCTTGTGGCTTTGAACGGACCCACTGATCTCAATGAGCTCGTTTTCTCCAATCCGGATTTCCCCATCGCAAAAGCCTATATGACATACTGGGCAGAACACCCTCAGGCCAAGCAGCCGGAGGAGCTCTGCCGGGAGGCAAGCACAATCAATCTGGTGGGAGACAGGCCTCTTCCGCCTGTTATGCTGGTCCATGGGACAGAAGATCCGCTTGTCGCCTACAACCAGACCGAAAAACTCTATGAGAAGCTTCTGGCATTCGGACATGAAGTGATCTTCTACACAGTGGGAGGAGCTGGCCACGGCAGTGCTTTCACATCGCAAATACTTGAGGAAGGTGTTTCTTTCATAAAAAAGCACATGAAAGGAGACAGGACATGACAATCAATCTCAAAGCAAAACCGTTCAATCTTGATGATTCTCAGGTCAAGTGGGTCAAAGACACACTGGCTTCGATGACTCTTGATGAGAAGATCGGGCAATTGTTCACATTCGTGACCTACACAGATGACGAGAAAGTCCTTGAGGGCTTTGTCTCAAAATACCATGTCGGTGGAGTGATGTGCAGACAGATGCAGATTGACCACCTCGTGAACACAGTCTCGCTGCTCCAGAAGAACTCGAGAATCCCGCTTCTGATCTCTGCCAACCTTGAGAACGGCGCAAATGGAGTCTGCAATGAGGCCACCAAGGTTGGCTGTCAGATGTCCATAGCTGCAGGTTCCGGACCTGAGGGAGCCGCACTGCTCGGAGATATCTGCGGCAAGGAAGGATCAGCCCTGGGAGTGAACTGGGCATTTGCCCCGGTGTCTGACATTGATTTCAACTTCAGGAACCCCATCACGAACACCAGGACCTACGGCTCTGATCCGAATATGGTGCGCAGATGCGTCACGGAGTACATCAAGGCCTGCCAGAAACACGGGGTGGCTGCCACAGCAAAGCACTTTCCCGGAGACGGATGCGATGAGAGGGATCAGCATCTGGTCTCCTCAATAAACGACCTGTCCTGTGAGGACTGGGACCGCACCTACGGTGAGATCTACAGGTCCGCAATAGACGCGGGCGTTTTGACCGTGATGACAGGGCACATAATGCAACCTGCATGGTCCAGGAAGATAAATCCGGAGATCAGTGATGATGCCATCATGCCCGGAAGCCTTTCAAAAGAACTTCTGAACGGACTACTCAGGGAAAGGCTTGGGTTCAATGGCGTTATAGTCTCTGATTCGACGACCATGGCCGGATTCTCCATTCCCATGTCCAGAAGCGATGCAGTGCCATATTCAATTGCAGCAGGCTGCGACATGTTCCTGTTCACAAAGAATGTTGAAGAGGATTTGGATTACATGCGGAAGGGGATTGAGAGTGGTGTCCTGACAGTAGAGAGGGTCAATGAGGCTGTCACACGGATACTTGCCCTTAAGGCCGCTCTGAAGCTGAATGAAAAGAACAATGTCCCAAATATAGGAGAAGCACTAAGAATAATCGATGAAGATAAAAAACTAGGGCTTCTTTCAAAGGTTGCAGATGAATCAATAACCATAGTGAAGGACAAGGCAGGGATACTTCCAATAAAACCTGAGAAATACAGAAGGATCCTGTTTTTCCCGATTGAGGGCACAACGGGCCAGTTTTCGATGTACAGCGCCTCAGGTTCTGCAAATGCGGTGCTGATGTCAATTCTGAAGGAAAAAGGGTTTGAGGTCTCGGTTTTCGAACCCAAACCTGGGCTCGAGGGTATGATGACGTCTTCAAAGGATCTGGAGACCAATTATGATCTTCTTCTCTACAGCGCGAATCTTGCAACAAAGTCCAATCAGACAGTTGTTAGAATCGAATGGCTTGAGCCCATGGGAAGCAATGTCCCTGTCTACATGACAAGTATCCCCACCGTGTTCATATCCCTGGAAAACCCATACCATCTTTTGGATGCCCCGAGGGTTCCTGTATACATCAACTGCTACCAGTCGGATGAGGTGGTTCTCAGAGCCCTGGTTGACAAGCTGATGGGAAAGAGCAAATTCAAAGGGAAATCCCCGGTGGATGCATTCTGCGGAAAATGGGATACGAGGTTGTGATATGAGAGATTGGAAAGGAATAATATTTGACCTGGACGGAGTTTTGCTTTCCACAGACCATTTCCACTATCTTGCATGGAAGGCTCTGGCAGATAGACTGGGCATTCCATTCGACGAGAAGAAGAACGACCTGCTTCGCGGTGTGAGCCGCATGGACAGTCTTGAGATCATTCTCGGAGAGAGAAGCGATGAATTCTCCCCAGAGGAGAAGCTTGCGTTCGCAACAGAGAAAAACCTGACATATCGCAGCTATCTGCAGACTCTCACACCGGAATTTGTCTCTCCCGAGGTCCCTGAGACATTGCAGAAGCTCAGAGATTCCGGACTGAGGCTCGCTGTAGGATCATCAAGCAAGAACACTCCGTTGATTCTTGAGAAAACGGATCTTCGCAAGTATTTCGACGCAGTCTCCGACGGAAACAACATAACAAAATCCAAGCCTGACCCTGAGGTGTTCCTTAAAGCCGCGCAGTTCATAGGCCTTGACCCATCCGAGTGTGTTGTGGTAGAGGATGCAGACAGCGGAATAGAGGCGGCTAAGCGCGGCGGATTCTATGCGATCTCAATCGGAGACTCCGTCACCAACGGTCTTGACGACAGACACATCAATTCCCTTGTAGAATTGCTTTGAGGTAAGGAGCAGCAATGCAGACATTTAACTACCATACGCACACCTACAGATGTAACCACGCGGACAATGTGCCAGACGAAGCCTATGTGGAAGGACATCTCCGGGCAGGATTCGACAGGATGGCCTTCACTGATCACTGCCCGTGGGCATGGTTCGATGCAAGGACAGATATTCCCGCCAAGCTCAGGCTCAGGATGCGCTGCGACCAGAAGGCCGAATACCTTTCCAGTGTCAATGAACTCAAGGAGAAGTACAAGGATATTATAAAGATCTACAGCGGATTCGAGGTCGAGTTCGTTCCCGATTGCATTGATGACATCAGGCAGATGTATTCAGAGACCGACATCCTTCTCTTGGGGCAGCACACCATCATGAATAATGGAAGGCCTGTCGACATGCACATGCCTGCGAACCGGACAAAAGCAGGATACGCGATCTATGCGGATCTCGTGGAACAGGCCCTCTCCACAGGCATGTTCAAGATATTTGCCCATCCTGACCTCTTCATGATCATGAGCGAGTCATTCGGAGAGGAAGAGGAGAAGACCTCCGAACTTGTCCTGAAAAGCGCAGAGAGGTACGACATCCCGATTGAGATCAATCTCAGGCAGATATCCAAACCTATCGGAGGAGAGTCCTCCCGAACATCCTTCGAGTATCCCTGTCCTGAGTTCTGGAAGATGGCAACATCCTACAACGTCAAGGTCGTATACGGAATCGACGCACACAGGCTTTACCAGTTCGATCTCCATGAAAAGATCATGGATGCCGCAAACAAGCATATCGGTGCAGAGACCCTTTCCAAACTACATTTCCTTGACAGGCTTCCATTTGAGGACTGAAAGAAAAGCAAAAGTCAGTCTTGATTAGTTCTTGATCTCAGACGCAAAACCAGATGCAGTGGCTTTCATGTTTGCGTAGTGGATCTGTTATGGCATTACCTTATTATTGACATATGTCAAGAACAGTAGTAGGCTGATAACTGACATATGTCATAAAAGGAGGATCTCCAATGCCAAGGCCTGTCAAGTGCCGCAGAATCGAAAGGCTGCCTGACTTTCGCAGTTTCTCTCCGGATGATATCAATGCTTCGGAAACCGTTCTCATGTCCTTAGACGAATATGAGACTTTGAGGATAATGGATGTCGAGGGTGCAACGCAGGAGGAGTGCGCGGTGAAGATGAATATCGCCCGTACCACTGTGACCGCCATTTATGATAGTGCCAGAAAGAAGGTGGCTGATGCGATAGTCCACGGCAAGCGGCTTCTGATCGCAGGAGGATGCTGGACAGTCGAGCCAGTCCAGACAAGTCAGGAAATAATGTATAAAGGAGCAAATGCAATGAGAGTGGCAATCACATTTGACAACGGAGAGGTGTTCCAGCATTTCGGTCATACGGAGCAGTTCAAGCTCTATGACATCGAAGACGGCAAAGTAGTCTGCGAGCAGATTCTGGATTCGGACGGAAACGGACACTGCGCGCTTGCAGGTCTTCTGCAGACTGCAAAGGTCGATGCCCTTATCTGCGGCGGAATCGGTATGGGAGCGATAATGGCGTTGTCCGATTCTGGAATCAGGGTTTATCCCGGTGTTCAGGGCAATGCAGACGAAGTCGCAAAAGCTTTTGCAGAGGGAAGGCTAGAGTATAATCCTGACGCACGTTGTGACCATCACGATCATCATCATGAAGATGGCGGTCACTGCCATGGCGGTGAAGGCCACTGTCACAGTGGCGGGTGCAATAAATGAAAAAGAAGCAGTTGCGTCTGGTATTGGATATTGTATTATCAATTGCTATTATGGAAAGGACATGAAAATGAAAAAGCTGATTCCCATTTTGTTATTTCTGTTTGTAGGGATGACTTGTTTTGCGTCAGGATGGGAATACATAAATGATGACATCTTATCTCACATCATTTCTCCATATCTCATTTATTCTGGAACAGGAACATGTAGTGATAACAATTCTTCAGACATCCCGTTTTCTTACAGCATTGAGATTAATTTCAATTCAATCAGTTTTGAAATCACAGTCAATGGAGAAAAGCTGAAAAAGACAGGAGACAAGACATATCGTGTAAGTGATGATATTGCTAACTTTTTTGATGGATCGTATGACGAATATGTTGTGAAAGTCAAAACGACGGAAGAAAGAATACATTCTTATGACGCATATCTTGAATACGACGGAACTGTGGAGCTTGGAAAACTCAGGGATTCTTATGACAAGAGTTATCAATATCTTGGTTCAGACTCTTCTATTCTTGAAACACTTTTGACTGATAAGCATTTGAAGATAGTGCTTATTAAGAAGGATGAAAAGCAAACAACGTTCAATATAGGAACGATTTCAGGGCTCTCAGAAACTCTTCTAAGGCAATTATATGTTGAGAACAGGTTTTTTGTAGAGGATGAAACATATTACAATCGCAACTATCGTCTTAGCATTATTCCGTCGGGAGTTGAATGGTCTTCATTTAATGTTGACTTTTCAGGTGTAAAGCATGTTTCTGCTTTTTGTTTTTTTGATTCAGAAATAGGAGATGTTGTTCTTCCTGATTCAATAGTAACCATCGGAAGAGACGCTTTTGCCTTTTGTGACAACATAACCAGTTTTGTTTTTTCCTCTAATCTAGGAACCATTCCCGAGAGTGTATTGGATTATTGCGAAAACTTAACCGAAATTACTATTCCAAAAAGTGTAACTAAGATTGAAAGTGAAGCGTTCAGTTATTGTTCAGCTTTGTCCATAGTAAACTACTTGGGGACAGAAGCCGAGTTCAAGTTAATTGAGAAAGGAAAGAACTGGGATTTGAGAACCGGTAATTACACGGTTGTGTGTTCAGATGGAGTTCTCGATAAAATAGAGGCAGAGGGAACAAGTGCAGATGATAAATGGTGGTTGTAGGGGCATTAATTGAATTATGTCTTTATATCTCCGAACTATTCCCCGCTCACTACCCACATTACGGTATTGTATCTGTCTGACATAATACGATAAAACCACATTAATCACGCGAGAATACGGTTTTTCTGGCTCTTGCTAAAAAATGGGGGATTCATAGACAACCCGGTTCTTTGGATGCCGCCTTG
>JAFZUN010000165.1 GCA_017618315.1 Spirochaetales bacterium | reverse complement strand
GTTCTCAATATCAAACTCATCTTTTTTCCTGCAGATGATGTAGCTCCCGCTGTCATGTGTGGTCTTCAGGACAAAACGATTGGGCAAAGAATTGAAATCTATCTCCGAGAATCTCTCCCAAACGCCGAGCACTTTTGCTGTATGCCCTTCTCCTATCCGCTGTCCCACGAAATCGCGCATGCCGAGCTTGTCCGCCATTTGGGTGTAAACCGGATTATGGTTGTTGAGTTTCAGCCACTGGAGCTTCTCATTGAATGTCCTGGGATTCTCAAGATCAAGCTTTTTTCCCATGCGGAGCCTGTAGATCAGGCGCAGATACTTCTCATCGGACATAAACCACAGGGAGCGATAGAAAGCTGAGATCAGGTTTTTCCCCAGTATCCTCTTGAGTCTGTGAACAGCTTCCGTCTTCATTTCAAAAGCTCCAGATATTCTCTTACCACCACAGCACGGTCAAAGCGAGACTCTGCCATCCTGCGTCCCTCGAGCCCCATCTCCGCATGGCGGCTCTCTGGCATTTTGCAGAACTCGTCAACAACGTTTACTAAATTATCAACGTTTTTTGCCTCGCAGTAAAGCCCGTTCACACCATCCCGTACAACCTCCCTGCATCCGGGCCTTGACGTGCAGATCGCAGGTCTGCCGGTGGCAGCAGCCTCCAGAAGCACATTGGACAGGCCTTCAGGATGATAGGTCGGAAGAACAAGACAGTGCATCTCCCTCATCATATCCCTTGTGTCAGGAAGCTGCCCCAGATAGTTCACAATGCCTTTGAAGTGAAGGTCCTCCACTTTCTCCCGGTACTCAGCATCGCATAATCCCGCAATAAAAAAAGTATAGTCCGGATGTCTTTTTTTCTCTATCTCAGCCATTGAGAGATACTCTGCAATTCCTTTGGCAGGTGTCAGTCTGCCTATGAATGCGAATCTAAGACCATCCTTCTCCGAGGGATAAGGATAGTAGCAGTGTTTCTCAAGATTGATTCCAGATCCAGGAACAAGAACAGACCGCCTTGTCCTTATGCCATGTTCCTTGAAGAAATCCATGTTAGCCTGATTCTGGAATACCACAGCCTTGGCCTTTGGCATAACACGCTTATGCAGGAACATGAGCACTGCACGGAGTTTTCCTGTCTTCTCAAGCTCACCCAGGCCGGTGATCATCGGCACATACGGAATCCTGTACCTTCTTGCGGCAAGCGCACCGTACAGATTCATCTTGATGGTGAACGTGAAGACAATGTCAGGCCGGATATCCTTTACAATCCCCTTATATGTGCGCAGAAGTCTCAACTCCTCTGAAGGGTTCGTGCCTTTTCCGTTGAACGGGACAAGAATCATGCGGCAACCGAGCTTTCCCAGTTCTGCCTGTTTGGTGCCGTCATCATTATCACAGGCGACATGAACCTCGTGCCCGGCCTCTATCATGGCCTGAAGGATCTCATACCTGAAATTGTATGTATAAGATGTCAGATTGGACAGAACTAGGATCTTCAATTCCGCAACTCTCCTGCACTATGATCACCACTTGAAAGCATAACTTAAAAACACCGGCTCAGCAATGCGGAAAAACCAGACTGTGAAATTGTCATGATTGATGCTAGAATTCTATTACTTGAGCCATAAGGTAGGTTGCCTGTTATGAAGAACATCATGTTCATGATTCCATCGATGATCAGAGGTGGTGCGGAACGTGTTGTCTCCATCCTCTCAAACGACTATGCCTCACGGGGCTGGAATGTGAGCATTCTCATGCTGCTCCACAGCAACATAGGCTATGAGCTTGACCCCTCAATCAACGTCATTGACATTTCAGATGACAGCAAACCTGTTGCATTGATGTATCCGTTTCTCATCCACCGTGTGAGAAAATCAGTAAAAGAAGTGAAACCGGACATCATTGTCTCATTCATGGCGAACACTTGCCTTATCTCCGGTCCCGCATGCAGACATACAAAAGCCCGCTTTGTTGTCTCTGAGAGGATTGATCCGTCACAGGACACCAGGAATCTCATAGTCAGGAAGATGCTACAGTCAATCTATGCTCATAGCGACTGCTGTGTGCTGCAGACAAAACGCGCATATGACTATTTCCCGGACAGGGTCAAGACAAAAAGCACCATCATCCCCAATCCGGTCAGCGTGGAAACCTCTGCCACTTACGGAGGAAAACGGATTGTAGCATCAGGACGGCTCGAGACGCAGAAGAACCACAGGATGCTGATTTCGGCATTCTCCGACATTCACAAGGACTTCCCGGACTGGCGTCTGGATATCTATGGAGAGGGAAATGAGAGAAAGAACCTTGAGTCCCTTATCAAGGATCTCGGACTGGAGAGATCGGCCTCATTGAAGGGTAATGTTCCTGACCTGCACAAACAGATGGCCGATGCAGACCTATATGTCCTTTCCTCAGATTTCGAGGGTTTGTCAAATGCCCTGATTGAGGCAATGATGATGGGACTGCCGTGCATATCTACAGACTGCTCAGGAAGCGATGAGATCATAACCGACAGACAGGACGGAATCATTGTTCCGGTCGGTGACAAAGCATCATTGGAAGAGGCAATGAGGCTTCTAATGTCGGACAGAGAGCTCGCCTTGGACATGGGCAAGAAGGCCCGGTTGTCTGCCCAGAGGTTCAAAACCGACTATGTGATTGAGAAGTGGCGAAAGGCCATCGAGGGAGATACAAATGTCTCTTAAGAAGTTTTTCAAGTCCTTCACCAGAATCCTCCCCGACAAGGCATATGTTTGGCTTGATTTCATCAGGAACCTGCACAGAATCCCTGACCTGAGAAACCCCTCAACGTTCAACGAGAAGCTTCAGTGGCTCAAGCTTTACAACCATGACCCATCCTATCCAAAAATGGCGGACAAGCTTGCCATGCGCGATTTTGTGGAGAAGAAGGCCGGAGCCGGCCATTCAGTTCCTGTTCTTGGTGTATGGGACTGCTTTGACGAAATTGACTTCAGCTCTCTTCCGGACACCTTCGTGCTCAAATGCAACAATGACAGCGGGCATTACGTGATTTGCCGTGATAAACGCACAATGGACATGAAGGCGGCACGCAAGACAATAACTGAAGGACTTAAGACAAATTATTACTACCAGAACCGCGAATGGGTCTACAAGGACATTGTTCCCAAGGTCTTTGCCGAGCAGTACCTGCAGCAGGATTCTGATGACTGTCTCTGGGACTACAAGTTCTTCTGCTTCAATGGTGAGCCCAAGATCATGTACATGGAGAAGGAGGCCTCAGAGTCAAAGACCGAGGCGTTCTTTGACATGGAGCAGAACTATCTGGATCTGGAGATGGATGATCCCAGACCCGATGTTCCCCCTGCACTTCCCACTTGTTTTGATCAGATGAAGGCTATTGCGGCAAAACTCTCAGCCGGAATCCCTTTTCTCAGAGTGGATTTCTT
>JAFZUN010000164.1 GCA_017618315.1 Spirochaetales bacterium | reverse complement strand
TACACCATGGGCTTGTCGTAGATGGGCAGCAGTTGCTTGCTCACGCCTTTGGTGATGGGGTACAGACGGGTGCCGGATCCTCCGGCCAGGACGATTCCTTTCATTAGTCTCGCTTAAAAATATCGCGGGTATAAACCTTTTCCTTCACATCATCCAGAATGCTGTCGTAGCGGTTTGCGATGATGGAATCACTTTCGGTCTTGAATCTTTCAATGTCGTTGACCACAAGGCTTCCGAAGAATGTGCTGCCGTCGGGGATGGTGGGTTCATAGATGATGACCTTGGCGCCTTTTGACTTCAATCTCTTCATGACACCTTGGATGGAACTCTGTCTGAAATTGTCGCTGTTGGCTTTCATCGTAAGACGGTAGACACCTACGGTTATCTGGCGTTCCTTTTCAGCATTCCATACGGAGTTCTCCGTGTAGTAACCGGCTTTTTCAAGGACTCTGTCGGCAATGTGGTCTTTTCTGGTTCTGTTGGACTCCACTATCGCCTGTATCAGGTTCTCCGGGACATCCTGGAAGTTGGCCAACAGCTGCTTCGTATCCTTCGGCAGACAGTAACCTCCGTAACCGAAGCTGGGGTTGTTGTAGTGCTGTCCGATTCTGGGATCAAGACATACACCGTCGATTATTGATTTTGTATCAAGTCCCTTCAGTTCAGCATAGGTATCCAGTTCGTTGAAGAAGGAAACCCAGAGTGCAAGATAGGTATTTGCAAACAGCTTTACAGCTTCTGCTTCCGTAAAACCCATGAAGAGGGTTTCTATGTTTTCCTTTTCGGCGCCTTCCTTCAGCAGTTGCGCGAACTGCTTTGCCTTCTCTGTTGAGTCAGCATCACAACCTACTATTATCCTGCTGGGGTAAAGGTTGTCGTACAGGGCTTTGGATTCACGCAGGAATTCAGGACTGAAAAGAATCCTGTCTGTATTGAATTCATCCCTGATCTTCTTTGTGTAGCCCACAGGAATAGTGGACTTTATGACCATCACTGCCGTGGGACTGCTTTCCAGGACAAGCTTGATTACGGATTCAACCGCGGAACAGTCGAAGAAGTTCTTCTGCGGATCATAGTTCGTCGGTGCGGCTATTATCACATAGTCAGCATTCTTGTATGCATCTCTTCCGTTTGTCGTAGCCTTGAGGTTCAGTTTCCTCTGCTCATGCTCTGCAAAGAACTTCTCTATGTACTCGTCATGGATGGGGCTTGTCCAGTTGTTTATCTTCTCAACCTTCTCAGGAACAATGTCAACGGCCGTCACTTCATTGTGCTGGCTAAGAAGAACCGCCAGACTGAGACCTACGTAACCTGTTCCTGCAACCGCTATCTTCATCTCTAATCCCTCAGTCGTTATTGTGGAATTCAGCTTTCTGTTTCTTTCCAACCGCTTTCGCTATCAGCAGCACTAGCAGGTAACCTATTACGGCTCCAGCAGTGTTATGAATCATGTCATCAAACTCAAAGAATCCCAGCTTGCATACCAGTTGTACTGCCTCAATGCAGAAGCTTAGAAATGCCGCAAGCGGGATAGCTTTCCAACCCCAGAGATTTCCGGCAAGGAAGCCGAAGGGAATGAATAGCAGAATGTTTGCTACTATCTCCCACTTCATTTCCGGGTATGCATAGGACCAGAATGGCGTAAGTTCAATACCTGTGTGACCCGGTGTCCTGAAAAGCAGAGTCTCCCCAAGAATAATCAGGGTGTAGCTGATTAGAAGCGCAAGTATCCACTTCTTAGTCTTAAGCCCTATTGCTATGGCCAGCAAGGCCGCAAAGCTGAAGAACCACAGCGGTATGCTGTTGAGTTCCAGGATGTTTCTGATCATTCCGCTTACTTTCCGACTTCTTTGTTGATTTCTTCAGGTTTACGGAATGTGGGGACTGCTTTGCGCAGGGCTTCCTTGGCTTTATTGTCATCTTCAGTCAGACAGGCTTCTTTGAGGATTTCCATTTTCTTTTGGACTTCCTCGGGTTTCAGCGGAGCATCACGCTCTATGAAAATCTGGCTGTTGTCGGTCTTGTCCAGTTCCTCGGTGCGGACAAGAAGCTCCTCGTAGAGTTTTTCTCCTGGCCTGAGGCCGGTTTCGATGATTTCTACGTTCCTGGCTCCCATGAGGTGTATCATGCTCTCAGCAAGATCCATAATCTTCACTGGCTGTCCCATATCAAGAACAAACAGGTCTCCGTTCTTTGCAATGGCACCGGAAGCAAGGACAAGCTGGCTGGCCTCGGGTATGGTCATGAAGTAGCGGGTTATCCTCTTGTCCGTTATGGTCACAGGACCGCCTGCGGCAATCTGCTTCTTGAAAAGAGGAATGACTGAACCTGCACTTCCCAGAACGTTGCCGAACCTTGTGGCACTGTACTTGACCTTGCCTGTTGTGCTTGCACTCTGGGCAAGCATCTCGCACATCCTCTTTGTGGCACCCATGACGTTTGTCGGATTCACGGCCTTGTCAGTGCTGACCATCATGAATCTTTCTGCCCCGAACTCCTCGCAGCAGTCTATGACGTTTTTGCAGCCGAACACGTTGTTCTCTATGGCCTCAATTACGTTGTGTTCCATCAGGGGCACATGCTTGTGGGCAGCTGCGTTGATGACTATCTGCGGCCTGTAGACCCTGAACACCCTGTCCAGGGCATCCTTGTTGGTTATACTGCAGATTTCAACTCTGACCATCAGCTCTACGTGGGAAATCCTGAGCTCCTGCTGTACGTCGTAGGCTCCGTTCTCATAGACATCAAGTATCACCAGCTGTCTGGGCTGCATCTCGGCAAGCTGTCTGCAGAGCTCCGAACCGATTGAACCGCCGCCTCCGGTAATCAAGATAACCTTGTCCTTGTAGTAGGCTTTTGTCCTCTCATCAACTACAAAAGACTGCGGCCTGAACAAGAGCTCCTCCACGCCGAACTCCCTCAGGTGTTTCGTTCCTGTCTCGTTCTCAAGGGTTGGAGAATCATAGACCATTATCCTGCATCCGAGTTTTGTGAAGTATTCGTACAGCTGCTTCTTCTTTTCCTCGGTTATGTTCTGGACGGCAAAGATGACTTCCTGTATTCCGTAGTCCTGTATAACTGTGCTAAGGTTGTCTCTTTCATCAAAAACCTTGAGTCCGAAGATTGACCTTCCGACCTTCTGCTGGTTCACGTCGAAGAAGCAGCGCGGCTCATACATGGAGTTCTTGTTGCTGGTAAGCTCCTGGCACAGGGCTACGCCAATGTTTCCGGCTCCGAGTATGGCTACATTTATCTTCCTTATTTCGTCCTTGGTATTGTCCGGCTTGATTCCTGCAAAGACCCTCAGAGCAAACTGCTGGAGTCTACCCCATTCCGTCCTGCTTGTGGCACATTTGAAGCAGTAGCGGTATCCCATCCTCAGCGTAAGAACGCCAAGAAGGTCCAGTGCCCAGAATGCCGTCATGCTTATTGCCGCATATTTTTCTATGGGTGCAAGTCTGGAAATCAGGAAGTAAGCAACCAGACCGCAGAGTTCGGTGATTATCATGCGGACATAGCCCTGTGTTCCGCCGTATCGCCAGATCTGCCTGTAGACCTGCCCTATGTCCCTTGCTGCGAATATGCAGACGAAGAACAGTGCTATGTTGATCCACATGCCGTCCACGTCTTTGTCATTCACATTCCTCATGGTGAAAAAGACTATCAGCGCGGCCAGGGCCATGACCACCAGGTCATAGAACACCAGCTTCCAGCGGACTGTACTTATTCTGTTTCTCCCCATACGGTTTTCTCTCTGTGTTTCTTCTCTATTTGTTTTCCAACTGCTTTCTTTCTGTGTCCCGCCCGTTTCCGTCTTTTTCCGCTTGCTTTTGTTGTTTCTTAGCTCATTTGGGCGCACAGACCCAACACGCGCGTGCGTGTGGAAAAAGACCCTTCCGGGCTGGTTCATTGCCGCCATGCACCCGCCTGAACGAGGTTGCACGACAGGACAACGCATGTGTCCATACACAGAAAAAGACACCGATGACTAGGTCACAGTGTCTTACAGTGCATTCCTACCGTTTCGGATGGGTGGAGGCAACAGCATGTTCCATGGTCTGTTGAATATAGTTTTACTGTCAAATGACCTAAACAACACCTTCTCTCTCCCATCTCTTGGTAGACACAAGTATATTATATATTTCTGTTGCATTCAACACCGTTTGTGTGTCATTTTGAACAAATGTTCAAGGCTTTTACTGATAACAACTTGGCTTCACATGGCATGAAGAAACTGCCGCAGGAGCCCTCGGGTTTTGGAGAAAAATGTGGGGAGAGAGGCGCCTGCGGCAGAAAGAGTCTTGTATTTCTTTTTTTGTCTGTTTTGTAGTTGCTACTTGAGGGAATAGTAGACGGTCTTGCCGTCGCTGTCGGTGATGGTCATGTACAGGTTCTCGTTCTTCTCGGAGAATTTGACTGTCCAGATGTCATCATCGGCAAAGAGCAGCTGGCCGCTTTCGCTGGTGAGCTTTATCTCGGCCTGGGTCATTGCGGCATCAGGGCTGAACATGAAGTAGACCAGCGTCCTTCCGGTTTCCTGATCAAAGGCGGTGTATGCGTCCCTTGGCAGGAACAGACCCTTGAGCACTCCGTCGTTGGTGTTGTCAGTCTGGGGTGCCCACCAGATGTCCATAATTCTTGTGTTCCACATGGCGGCCTTCTGATCGTCACTGAGTTCGGGGTTCTTGTTGATTCCCATGTCCTGGCTGCAGCTGAAGCAGCTTATCAGGATGCAGCAGATGATTGCCACTCCCAGAAGAGAGAAAAGCGTTGCCCTTCTGACCGTCTTCTTCTCATTTTCATTCATTTCCTCCAGTTTCCTTTTCTTGATACTCATCTTGTCTGTGCTAACCTCCGTTTTGCGTGAGTATTGTATTATTGCCCTCCGTCCATCTGCACGGCGCCCATGCGCGCAAATGCGCGCCGCGCACTGTCAGGCGGACATGTTTTGACATTGAGAATACTATTGCTGGGTATTTGTATATTATTTGTACGTATTATAGGAGTGAGAGTACCCCCCCCCATGGTTTGTTTATTAAAGGATTATGTTTTCCTGAAAGTCTTTCCCGTCCCATCAGGTGGCATTATACTTCTTCTTTGGAGTTTTTAACAAGTACAATTTCAAAATATTTGCATTTACTTTTCTATTTGTATTTGCAAGGTGGTTTTTTCTCATACTGTCCCTTCAAACAATCCGTTGTGTCAGCTATACTGTAGCCATGAAGACAAACGCCATGCGCATTCTGGACAGTCTGGGACTTGAGTATGAGGTGCTGGAGTACCCGATCTCCGATGAGACCAATGAGGACATAGCCCTCTACTCGGCACGCGTGCTGGGGCTTGCACCGGAAGTGGTGTTCAAGACAATAATCATGGAGAATTCAGCGCGGGAACATTTTGTCTTCTGTCTGCCTGCAGGTTTTTCCATAAGCCTCAAGAAGGCACGTTCGGTGACAGGCAGTGCGGAAATTGATCTGATGAAGACGGATAAGCTGCTGGCACTTACGGGCTATGTTCGCGGGGGAGTATCACCTCTGGGAATGAAGAGGCACTTCCCTACTTTTGTTTGTGACCTTGCACAGCTTGAAGAGTATGTCTATGTCTCAGGTGGTCTGCGCGGGGTATCGCTGAAGATCAAGCCGCTGGATCTTGCTGCGGCGTGTGATGCTGTCTTTTCAGACTTTGTACAGTAAGCTGTTTATAGCCATATTTGACAAAATAGCCATATATATTATAATGAAGGCATAAGACATCCAGGAGGCTTACGCGTGCAGAACGTATCGGTTGCATATGCAAAGGACAACCTTCCCTCGCTTCTTCATCTGGTGGAACAGGGAGAAAACATCCGGATCACACGTCACGGTAAAGCCGTGGCGGTGATTACGTCAGAGGGAGCAGGATCTTTGATGGGAAACACCTCTTCTCCCTTTGAAACGGCTTACCGCAGGTTCAGGGCTTTGGTGGAAGCAGATGCAGACTTCACGGAAGAAGCCTGGAAAGAATGTTTCAACATACCCAGGACTGTGGAAATGGATCTGAGGCACGGGGAAGACTTCACATGAGACCTGTCTATCTTCTTGATACAAACATCATATCGGAGCTGGCCAGGCCAAGACCTGACAAGGCTGTGGTAGATATGTTTTTCCGCAATGTACACAGATCGGCGGTTCCCGCTGTTGCATGGGGAGAATGTCTGTACGGGCTGAAGAGGATTCCGGATTCAAGGCGTCGGCAGGTGCTTACTGATTTCTACATGAACACTGTCCTTGATGCCCTTCCCTTCATGCCTTTTGATGAACACGCCGCAAACATCTATTCGGACATCAAGTCACGGCTTCAGAAAGCCGGAAGGCCTGCCCCTGAACTGGACATGCAGATTGCTTCGGTTGCCATAGCGAACAACATGATTCTGGTCACTCGCAATGTCGGTGATTTCTCGTGTATGGCTTCCGTCAGCGCCCTCATGCTGGAGAACTGGTTTTCCTGATTTCTTCTGCTTTTGCCCTGCTCTTTCTGGTGGCAAGCCTGTAGACCAGCCAGTCTAGGCTAAGGAGAATCAGGACGGCTATTACCAGGACAAGACCTGTGAGGAAAATTGAATCCGGCAGGAAGTCAAGCATGGCAAAGTTGCCGTGCTTGAGGTAGAGGTAGTGGGCATCGTCATAGCGGTTGTTGAGGTAGACGCACGGGACGGCCAGGATGAACAGGGCTGCTATGGTCATGGGTATGCCCGTGGCCTTGGGCCTGT
>JAFZUN010000163.1 GCA_017618315.1 Spirochaetales bacterium | reverse complement strand
TGATCAACCAGAGCCACATCATCGGTGCGGTCTACGGCATGGAGAGGATGATGGGACGTGACTATACCCCTGTCAGGAGAATCTTCGACTATGCCCTTGAGAATTTCCTTTCCAAGAAGGCAAATATCCTCTGGATGCTCACAGTCTGCACGGCCCCGAATGACCAGATCCAGACACATGGACTGTTCATCGGAACCGGCCGCAAGCCACTTGAGGATGCTGTGAAGCTCTCTCAGGAGCTGAACATCGACTATGTCGAGACCGGCATCAAGAAGTGCATCGTCTACCTCAACGAGAAGGAGTTCCACAGCACATGGCTTGGAAACAAGGCCGTATACAGGACCCGCATGGCAATCGCTGACGGCGGAGAGCTCATTGTTCTGGCTCCGGCAGTGGACAAGTTCGGTGAGGACAAGACCAATGACGGTCTGATTCGCAAGTACGGCTATAAGGGCAGGATCCACACTCTGGAGCTTCTGAACGCCAATGGGGATCTTCAGGCCAACATGGGAGTCGCGGCTCATCTGATCCACGGCTCAAGTGACGGAAGGTTCAGCATCACCTATGCGGTTCGTGACATCTCACAGAAAGAGATCGCGGATGTGGGATTCATTCCTGCCTCCTACGATGAGATGGCAAAGAAGTATGATCCTGAGAAACTCAAGTACGGCTACAACACCGTGGACGGAGAGGAGATATTCTTCATCCCGAACCCGGCTCTTGGTCTCTGGATCAACCGTGAGAAATTCAATTCCTGACAGGATAGGGGGATAATATGAAAAAGTTCATGGACGAGAACTTCCTTCTCAACAATGACTGCGCTGTGAGGCTGTTCCATGAGTATGCCAAGCAGATGCCGATCTTCGACTACCACTGCCATCTGATTCCCGCGGAGATCGCAGGGAACAAGCGTGAGCCCAGCATCACAAGCGCATGGCTTTACGGCGACCACTATAAGTGGAGACAGATGCGCACTAACGGCTATGACGAGCGTGAGGGAGACGACTATGAGAAGTTCCTCCACTATGCTGATACCGTTGCGCATGCAATCGGAAACCCGCTTTATCACTGGTCTCATCTGGAACTTCAGAGATTCTTCGGGATTGACACTCCGCTTTCACCCAAGACAGCACGCCAGATCTACAATGAGGCCAACAGAAAGCTGAAAGAGGATCCGGATCTTGATGCATACGGAATCTTCAAGAAGTTCAATGTCTACGCTGTTGGTACAACAGATGATCCTGCTGATACCCTTGAGTACCATGTGGCCATTAAGAAGGCCGGAAAGACCGCCACAAAGGTCATCCCGTCCCTCAGGCCAGACAAGGCAATGAACATCGATGCCGCAGGTTTCAACGAGTATATCGACAAGCTTGCAGCTGCCGCTGACGTGAAGATCACAAGCCCTGCTGATGTCATGACTGCCCTCTCAAAGAGACTCGACTGGTTCATCCAGAACGGTTGTGTGGCAACCGACCATGCCATCATTGTCCCGCCCTATGCACCTGCAACCGATGCCAAGGTCAACGAGGTCTTCCTCAAGGCTAGGGCAGGGCAGAGTGTCACGGCTGAAGAGGCTGAGATCTACAGAACCTACATCCTTATGTCTCTTGCCGAGGAGTATGCGAAGAAGGGCATTGCTATGCAGCTGCACATGCAGGCTTCCAGAAACAACAGCACACGCGGTTTCAAGGCCCTTGGTCCGGATACCGGCTATGACGGAGTCACAGACAGGGAAGTTGCCGACAACCTCTCAAGGTTCCTGGACACCCTGGACATGAGGAATGCTCTTCCTAAGACAATCATCTACTCGCTCAATCCGAAAGACTATTATGCTGTAGGAACCCTGATGGGCTGTTTCCAGCGTGATGTCCCTGGCAAGATCCAGATGGGAAGCGCATGGTGGTTCTGCGACCATATCGACGGCATGACAGAGCAGATGAGGGTTCTGGGCAACCTGGGTCTTCTCTCACGCTTCATCGGAATGCTCACAGACAGCAGATCCTTCCTCTCATATCCGAGACACGAGTATTTCCGCAGGATCCTCTGCAACATGCTCGGAACCTGGATGGACAACGGTGAGATTCCTGCCGACTTCGACCTTGTCGGAGGCATGGTGCAGGATATCTCCTTCAACAACGCCAAGAGGTATTTCGAAGGAAAATAAGTTTCATCGTGTCTGTTCAAAAGTCCGCAGCTCCGGCTGCGGATTTTTTGTCTGACGTGCACTTTGATGTGCTATAATTTATCTAGTTTAGTTTTTCATCGGAGGTTAATATGAGAAACAAGTTTGTTGCACTGATTTTCATCTCACTTTGTGTCATCATGCTGTCCAGCTGCATGCTGCTTTTCAGGGAAGAACCGGCTCCGGAGCCGCGTTATGAGATTGTGGGAAACTGGAGAAGGACCGCTGGTGAGTTCAACTCAACCATCACATATTATCTCAAGGCCGACGGGACATACAGCTACTCCAACAACCAGAACGGGGGACTTGATTCCGGTGAATACACTGTAGACTGGACAAACCACATCATCCAGACAAACCACAAGATGAACCATTCGCTTGATCAGAGCCTATCATTCATGTTCGAGGGGCCGAACACACTCTATATCGATGGTTTCGCATACAACAGACTGTAGTACCATCAATGTCCGGTTCGAGAGCTTCCTTTTTTTGGAAGCTCTTTTCTTTTGTGTGGAATTAAAGCGCAAAAGTTAATACAATATGCTTAAGATGAACGAGATCAGGAATTTCATAGATGAATACTATGCTCAGTACAACTTGCTTGGTGAGCTCATAGAGGAAGACCAGAGGCTTCCTTCCAAGGATGTCCTCACGGAGGTATGCTCAGTCCTCATGAACGTGAGCTGCATGAGGGAAGAGGGGCATTTCTCATCTTTCAGGGTCTGCTTCCTGGATTCTGACTCTGATTTCCTTGACGCTTATGTGTACGCACACAGGCTGAGATTCGGTAATCCCGTACCTTTCTCCATATCAGCGTTGCATAAGCTCGCACCTGCAATCAATCCTGCCATGAGTTATCTTGTCCTGGACCTCAAGCATAAGCCGCTGATGGTGACCGGAATCATCGCATCCTACACCACATGGGACAAGGTGATAACAGGAGAGCTCTCAGACGGAAGCAGGATGCCCATGATCCCGAATTTCTTCGTCAAGGCTCCCGGGGAGATAGACGGATGCCTGGGAGAGGACACTGTTGTCAGCTATAGCTTCGGAAGCACAGTGATCTCCCGCTATGATGTATTCAAGTCCACATTGATTTCTGACCAGCTCAATGCAGGTTCCGTGCTGGATAGCGATGAGAGACGTCATTTCCTGACCCGTGTCCTTTGGAAGGTCGATAAATACAGACACGGCGGATCTGTTCTGATAGTTCCGTCCGAAGAGAGCTGTGCGGGATTCGTCAATGTAAAATACAGGCTGCCGTGCGAGTTCCTTTTCAATGATGAGAAGAGCCTCATTGAGATCTCCCCCACAGTCAGGGAGAAAGAACTTGTCTCATATGCTGATTTCATTGCAAAGCTCACCACCGTCGACGGAGCTGTTCTTCTGACAAAGGACATGCAGCTTATAGGCTTCGGAGTGGAGATTCTAACCGACAAGATGGAGCAGAAAGAGCCTCCGATGAAGTTCATCGCAAGCGACAACAGCGTGGACCAGTCCAAGAGATTCACAGATAACGGCACAAGGCACCGCTCCGGATACCGCTTTGCCTATGAGGTGGACGGCTCGGTTGTCATAGTCATCTCTCAGGATGGCTCGGTGAAGGCCTGCACAAAAGAAAATGGCGATGTCGTCGTATATAACAACATCGCCCTTGCTGTCGATTGATAAATCAGATCACTTGTTCTCAGCAGCCTTGCGCTTTTCCTCTTCCTCTTTTTCCAGAACAGTATATGCGATCTTTCCGACAAGTGTCTTGGGAAGCTGATCACGGAACTCAACGTCATAAGGCATGGCGTATTTTGCGACTCTTTCCTTGCAATAGGCAAGAATCTTCTGCTTGATTTCCTCACTCGGAACAATTCCTGGGGCCAGCTGTACGAACGCTTTTACCTTCTGGATCTTATAAGGATCAGGTACTCCGATGACACAGCTCATATGGACCTCGTCCATTCCGTCAATGATGTTCTCGATCTGTGATGGGTAGACGTTGTAGCCGCTTGTGATGATCATACGCTTGATTCTCTGCTTGAAGTAGATGAAGCCGTCGTCATCCATATATCCCATGTCACCTGTGTGAAGCCAGGTGTGTCCGTCAGGATGGACCTGGAGAGTGGTCTTGTTCTCTTCCTCATGGTTGATGTATCCGAGCATGACCGATGGTCCTCTGAGACAGATCTCACCGTCTGTGCCGAACGGGACCTCTTCCTGGGTTCCCGGCTTGCAGATCATGTAGTAGGTGTCAGGATAGGGGAGTCCGATGGAGCCTTCTTTCTCCTTGTTATAAGGAGTAAGGCAGCTTGCTGTGACACATTCTGTTGTTCCGTAGCCCTCACGGACCCTGACGGTTGCGCCATGATCGGCAAGGAACTTGTCAAGCTTCTTCTTGAGCTCGATTGAGAGGCTGTCTCCGCCTGAGAACACGCCCATCAGACAGGCGAGGTTCACATTGTCCATCTCGCGGTTTCTGGTGATTCCCTCATAAAGTGTCGGAACACCGGCGATGTAGTTTGGCTGTGCTGTCTTGAGGAGCTTTGAGTAGCCCTTGACGCTGACCTGCGGCACTAGGTAGCTGCGGCCGCCCCAGAACATCAGTGTATGTACGCAGACACCGAGACCGAAGCCGTGGAACATCGGCATTGCTGCGAGCATTGTTGTTCCCTGGATGGGCTTGTTGCACATTGTGCCGGTCTGCAGGGCCAAGGCATTGAAGTTGAGGTTTGTCAGCTTGATTCCCTTTGTGACACCTGTGGTTCCGCCTGAAAAGAGGATTACGGCAAGGTCCTTGCCTGTCTTCTTCACTGAAGGATCAATATCGCACTCTTTTGCCTTGCTCATGAAGCTCTTCCATGTGAGGATTGTGCCGTCCTCAGTGAATTTCTCGAACTTGCGCTCCTTGATGAACTTATAAGCGCATGATTTGACAAAACTGAGGGCATCGGAAATGCGGGCGATGATGATGTTGTCCAGCTGGACCATCTCACGGACCTTCTTGATCTTGTTGTAGAACTGGTCAATCGTGATGATTGTGGAGCTGCTTGCCTCCTTGAGGTAGAAAGCAATCTCATGAACTGCGGAGAGCGGGTGAATCATGCTGGCAACAGCACCGATTGCGTTCACGGCATAGAGGCAGATGACTGTCTGCGGCATGTTCGGCATGCAGATTGTGACCACATCACCTTCCTTGATTCCGATAGCCCTGAATGCCTTTTCGGCCTGCTGGATCTGCGGGACAAGCTTTGCAAATGTGGTGTCTTTGTCCTGGAATGTCAGTGCGACCTGATCCGGATACTTGCGTGCGCTCTCAAAGAGGGCATCGCTCATTGAAAAATCAGGATAGTCCAGATGGAACTTGACTTCTCCGTAGCTTTTAAGCCAAGGTGCGACCTTGATATCTTCCTGTGAGTATTCCATTAATATTCTCCAAAATTAAAGATCGAGCTCTGCCTCAACCGCCTTGATGTCAATACTCTGGTTGGCGGGAATCTCAAGAAGCTCGGGGCGCATCATGTACGCCTTGAAAACCTTGATCGTGTTAGCAAAATAGACTCCGTCTCCGATTCTCTCATCAATTGTGAAGGAGATCGGCAGGAACATTCTCATCTCAAAAGTGCCGTCATCATGGAACACGGGTTTCTTCTCTTTCTTGCCGATGATGGCAAAGAATGAGTTGGAACCGAAGTTGGACAGATGGTGGTATTCGGCATCCATCTTGATGGATCCCAGATTGGAGATGAAGCATGTCTTGGAATAGGGATTCGCGTCAACAAATTCCTTGAAGAGCCTGCCCTTGCGGTCAAGCCTGCGGATTGTTGCCATGACAAGCTTGTAGATGGGGCGGGGGAGGTTCACCAGCGTCTGCATGATCTTTGTGGTGTCGTCGTGCGACTCCTCGCTCTTACGGATGTGGTATACCTGCTTGCAGATTGAGTTGTGCATCTGGTCAACCGGGCTCTCATCACTGTTCTTATCGTAATCCATGATGATCATGCCTTCCTCGGCACCGTCAACCTTTTGCTTCTTGGCAATTGCAGTGAAGCATATTTTCTTGCGCTCGTAGTAGTGTCCGTTGCGGATGAAGTAGTTCATCCTGGGCCTGTCGGCCACGCTTCTTCCGAGTGCGGCGCAGAAGACGTGGAAGAATGTGTACTTGAACTCAGGGTTCTCGCTGTTCTTCCTGTTGATGTAGGCGTCAAGTGCCTCCATGTCGATGTCGAACTTGCAGACAGCCTCATTCGCGACTCTCTCTCCGAGCAGGTCGGTCATGAACTGCTGTATGGGCTGAACGTCCCATACGCGGTATGCATCGTATGTCTCGCCTTTCTGCTTTTTTGCCATTTTTATCCCCATTATGGATCTTTTTCAGTAGTTTCCGTGTTTTTATACCACCATATTATAATGGTGGTCAACATACTAGTTAGGATTCACTATGTCATTTTCAGGCAATATGCTACAATATGTTTTGCTATGAAGTTGATTTCTTGGAACGTGAACGGCCTCAGGGCGGTGCTTGGGAAAGGTTTTCTGGACTATTTCAAAAGCCAGGACGCGGATGTCTTCTGCCTGCAGGAGATAAAGCTCTCGGAAGGGCAGCTTGACCTGGATCTTCCGGGTTACCATTGTTACTGGAACTATGCGCAGAAAAAAGGCTACTCGGGAACCGCTGTTTTCACAAAGAAAGAGCCGCTTTCGGTAATTCATGGAAAGGATGATGAAGGGCGCATCTGTGCCCTGGAGTTCGATGATTACTACGTTGTGGACGTCTATACTCCAAACTCACAGGACGGCCTTGCCAGACTGCCATTCAGGCTGGAGTGGGATGAGTATTTCAGGGGCTTTGTCCACGATCTTGATGAGAAGAAGACTGTACTTATCTGCGGAGACCTGAACGTGGCTCACAAAGAGATTGACATAAAGAACCCGAAGGCAAACCTTAGGAACGCCGGTTTCACAATAGAGGAGCGTGATAGCTTCACAAAGCTCCTGGATTGCGGATTCGCGGATACATTCAGGATGTTCTATCCCGACCTTAAGGATGCCTACAGCTGGTGGTCTTACCGTTTCAAGGCCCGTGAGCGTAATGCCGGATGGAGAATAGACTACTGGCTTGTGTCCGAGAGATCAAAGGGCAGGGTGAAGGAGGCAGGCATCCATGCTGATGTCACAGGCTCTGATCATGCCCCTGTATATGTCATTTTTGTGTGATTTTGCCTCAAAGCTGTTGTCTTAGTCTTCTGATACGGGTACATTTCTAATATGATCGGATTTCTGATTAAAAAGGTTTTCTTTGATATATGGGACAATCTCATGATGCTGGTGCTTCTCAGCCTTGGCTTTGTCGCACCTCTCGGACTTGTCTTCCTCTCCGGTTTCATCGGTGATGCCAGTCCTATCCTCTCAGTGATTCTTCTTGTCCTGGCGGTTCTGGCGTTCAGCATGTACTCACTTGGCGTAAACGGAGTGGTGCTTGGATACAGCAACTACAAGAAAGGCGGTTTCAGGGCATTCAAGGAGGCCTTCAGGTTCCATGTGGGGCATG